>CALFMR010000273.1 GCA_937880585.1 uncultured Acidobacteriota bacterium | reverse complement strand
ACGGAGATTCGCGTGGGTCACCTGGGCATCTCGCGCACCGATCCGGACTACGTGCCCTTCGATCTCGCGATCCGGATCCTGGGCGGCGAAGGCGCGAACCGCCTGTTCGGTGTGCTGCGATCGGACCGCGGGCTGACCTATGGTGCCTCCGCCGAACTGCGCGCGTACAAGACGAGCGGGGAAGTCATGGCCGAGACCGAGACGCGGACGGCCGCGACCGGTGAATCGCTGCGGCTGATGGTGAACGAGTTCGACCGGCTGCAACGCGAGACGGTCGGATCCACCGAGCTCGAGGGCGCACAGGACTTCGTCGCTGGCAATTTCCCCCTCTCCATGGAGAGCCCCTCGTCGATCGCCGAGCAGGTGCTGTCACGATTGTTCTACGGCCAGTCGCCCGATGGCATCGAACGTTATGTCGACGACGTGCAGGACGTCACGGCCGACGACGTCCTGCGTGTCTCGCGGACGCTGCTGCACCCCGAGGCGTTGACGATCGTGCTCGTCGGCGACGCGTCGGCGTTCGTCGACCAGCTTCACGCGAACGGCTTCGACACGTTCGATCGCATTCCTCTGTCCGACCTCGACGTCGACGCCGTGGCGCTGCGCCGCACCGAGTCGATGACGGGCGTCTCGTCCCGGCTGGTCCCGTGACGCGACCGCTCGATATCGCCCGCGCGGATCCCGCGACCGACTCGAGCCGGCCGCGGCGCGTCATGATTTCGTGCGGTGAGGCGTCGGGCGATTTGTACGCAGCAGCGCTCGTCGACGCGCTGCGCGCCTCGGAGCCGCACGTCGAGACGTTCGGGTTCGGCGGCCCGCGTCTCGCGGCGGCTGGTGCCGATCTCGTCGGTAATTTCCTCGGCTTTTCGGTGACGGGCCTGGCCGAGGCGGTGTCGGTGCTGCCGCGGTCGTGGCGAATGATCCGGCGGCTCGGCGAAGCGGCGCGCGAGCGGCGGCCCGACGTCTTCGTCGCCGTCGACTTCCCGGATTTCAATTTCCGGCTGTTACCGATCCTCCACGGCCTCGGCGTGCCGATCGTCTACTACGTCAGTCCGCAGCTCTGGGCGTGGCGTCCGGGCCGCCTGCACACGATCGCGCGCTACGTGAGCGAGATGCTCGTCATCTTTCCGTTCGAGGTCGAGATCTACCAGCGTGCCGGCGTGCCCGTGACGCTCGTCGGCCATCCGCTGGCCGATCTTGCGGTCGTGCGCACGCCGCGCGATGAGTGGATGGCGCAGGTCGGTCTGAATCCCGCGAAGCCGCTCGTCGCGCTCCTGCCCGGCAGCCGCCCGAACGAAGTCCGGCGCATCCTGCCGGTGCTGGCGCAGGCCGCGCCGATCATCCATCGCGAAGTGCCCGACGTGCAGTTCGTCGTCGCCCGCGCGCCGTCGCTCGAAGAGCGATTGTTCCTGCCGCTCGAACGCGTCCGCGCGGCATCGATTCCCATCGTCGTCGTCGAACAGGCGACCGACGAGGCCATGGCCGCCTCGTCCGTCGTGATCACCGCCTCGGGCACGGCGACCGTGCAGGCGGCGATGCACGGCCGGCCGATGGTCATCGTCTACGGCGTCTCGCCGCTGACCTACGCGATCGGACGACGATTCGTGAAGGTGCCGCACTACGGCATGGTCAACCTCGTCGCCGGACGTGGCATCGTGCCGGAGCTCATCCAGGAGCGCTTCACGCCCGACCACGTGGCGCGAGAGGCCGTGTCGCTGCTCCGCGATCCGCCGCGGGCCGACGCGATGCGAGCGGATCTGGCCGCGGTGCGCGAGGCCCTGGGCGGTCGCGGCGCGTCGATGCGCGCCGCACAGGCCGTGTGGCGCGTGGCGACGCGGGCTTCGCACTCCTGACGCGATCCGTGCGCGCCCGCGGCCGGACCCGCTACACTCCGGCATGCGCTCGATCGTCTGCGCCGCCATCGTGGCGCTCGCTCTGTCGTCGGCCACGCCTCTCCAGGCCACGGTCGTCACGCCGATCGGTGTGCCCGACCTCGTGGGTCAGGCGGCGCTCATCGTTCGCGGGCGCATCACCGATCTGCGAGCCGTGATTCCTCCAGAAGGTGGCATCGCGACGATGGCCACGGTTGCCGTCACGACGACATTGAAGGGAGACGCCGGACCATTCGTCGCCGTGCGCGTGCCCGGCGGCGTCATCGGCCGCGACCGCGTCGTGACGATCGGCGCGCCGGTCCTTCGCATCGACGAAGAGGCGATCTTCTTCCTCGAGCGCGGTCCCGATCATCTGTGGCAGCCGCTCGGTCTCTCGGCAGGCGTCGTTGCCGTGAGAGCGGACGCCGTGTCGGGCGCGCCCGTCGTCATGCCGCCCGTGCTCGCGGGACGGACCGCGTCGGTCGGGCCTGTCGTGCGTGGCGACGTTCGCCGGCGGCCGATGGCGGTCGAGAGCTTCGAGTCGATCGTCCGCATCGTGCTGGCGGCACAGCGCGGCGTCAAGACACGGGCCGCACGATGACGCGCTGGCGCGGCGTCGTCGTCGGAATCGTCGCGGCCTGTTTCGCGCTCGCCGCCGATCCGCGGGCGTATCTCAAGCTCGGCGCGGACGTCAACGGAAGTGTCGTGGCGCTCAAATGGGCCGATCAGCCCGTGCGGTATTTCGTGGCGAATCGCGATGCCGCCGGTGTGACGGCCGTCGACGTGCAGCGGCTCGCCGCCGACGCGTTCGCGACGTGGGCCGCCGTGCCGCACGCGACCGTCTCATCAGAGTTCGCCGGGTTCGTCGACGCGCCGCCGGTCAGCGACGACGGCGTGAGCGTCATCGGCTTCACGGCGCTCGCGGGGGCGCCGTTCACGCTCGCGTCGACGTCCTTCACCGTGGACGACGGGACGGGCGCGCTGCGGGAGGCCGACATCGCGGTCAACACGTCCTTCGACTGGTCGACCGCCCCCGGCGGCGATGCGGCGCACTACGACCTCGGCTTTGCGCTCCTGCACGGGATCGGACACCTTTACGGCCTCGGCCATTCGGGACTCGTCGAGACGGAGTTGACGACCGAAGGACGCCGCCGTGTGCTGGCGAAGGACGCCGTCATGTTTCCGATCGCGTTTCCGCCGGGCGCCGTGAGCGATCGGACGCTCGATGCGGACGACGCGGCCGGTCTGGCGGACCTGTACCCGGCGACCGGCGAACGTCGCGTCCTCGGGTCGATCACCGGCCGCGTGACGCGCGACGGCGCCGGCATCTTCGGCGCGCACGTCACGGCATTCAATCCGTCCACGGGATCGATCGTCGGCTCGTTCACGCTCAGTAACGACGGGACCTTCGTCATCTCGGGCCTGGAACCGGGCCTGTACGTCGTGCGCGCCGAGCCGCTCGACGACGAGGATCTGGCGAGCTTCTTCGACGACACGTCTGCCGTGGACATCGACTTTCAGCCGGCCTTTGCGCCGCACCTCGTCGCGGTGCCCGCGGGCGGCAGCAGCGCGCGGCTCGACATCAGGGTGACGCGCAAGTGACGGCGCGCGTGCCGATGCGGCGGGCGTGGCGCCGGATCGCCGGCGGGCTCGGATTCGCGCTCGCGCTCGCGCTCACCGCGACGCCGGCCGCCGCGCAGCGCGCGGTCGTCGAGCCGCGCGTCGCGATTGGCGGGAGCGCGCTCGTCATGGGGCCGATGTCGCTGGGCGTCGCCAGCGCCGACTATCAGACGCCGCGCGGCGACGCGCTCCCCCTCTTTCACGCGGACGCACGAATGGCCGCGAGCCCCGGCGCCGAAGGTCACGTCACGGTGTCGATCGCGCCGACGATCGCGATCGAAGCCGCTGGCGCCTGGCTGCGGCCACACGTCGTCTCGCGGATCGACGACGACTTCGAAGGCGCCGCGGCGGTAACGTCGCGGTTGCCGCTGTCGCGCTTCACGGCCGAAGGCGCCGTGCTCGTTGCGGTCGCGCAGCGCGGTCGCGCGGTGTGGTTCCTGCGCGGCGGCGCGGGCTGGATGCGCGAAATGGCGGGGTGGGGCACGTACGCCGAGGATGGCGCCATCGGCGATCTGGGGCTCGGCGTGAAATACTGGTGGCACACGCGCGCGCGCGACGACACGGGCCGGTTGGCGCTGCGAGTCGATGCGCGTCTCGCCGGACGCGCCGGCGGCATCGTGATTGGCGCGCGGACGTTTCGCGTCGCGCCGCTCGTCGCGGCCGGACTGGACCTGGCCTGGTGACGACCGCCCGCACGACGGCGTGTGGTTCCCACGTTTCGGATGGCTTATGTCGCTCAACTCCTTTGACACGCGCTCGTCACTCACGGTCGGTTCGGACACGTTCGACATCTATAGCCTGCCCGCACTCGAGCGGGCCGGCGTCGGCTCGATCGATCGCCTGCCGTTTTCGTTGAAGATCCTGCTCGAGAACCTGCTTCGGCGTGAGGACAACGCGTTCGTGCGCGCCGACGACATCCGCGCGCTGGCGAGCTGGCGCCCCGGCGCGTCGAGCAAAGAGATCTCGTTCATGCCGGCGCGCGTGCTGCTGCAGGACTTCACCGGCGTACCGTGCGTCGTCGATCTCGCGGCGATGCGAGACGGGATTGTCGCCCTCGGCGGCGATCCGGAGCGCGTCAATCCGCTGCAGCCGGTCGAGCTCGTCATCGATCACTCCGTGCAGGTGGATCACTTCGGCCGGCCCGATGCGCTGCAGCTCAACGCGCAGATGGAGTATCACCGCAACCGCGAGCGCTACACGTTCCTGCGCTGGGGCCAGACGGCCTTCCGCAACTTCCGCGTCGTGCCGCCTGAAACGGGCATCGTCCATCAGGTCAACATCGAGTACCTCGCACGCGTCGTCTGCCGCGAGACGATTGGTGGCCGGCTGACGGCGTTTCCCGACACCGTCTTCGGCACCGACTCGCATACGACGATGGTCAACGGGCTCGGAGTCGTGGGATGGGGCGTTGGGGGCATCGAGGCCGAAGCGGCCATGCTCGGTCAGCCGAGCTCGATGCTCATTCCGCCCGTCGTTGGTTACCGGCTCACCGGACGGCTGCCCGAGGGCGCGACGGCCACCGACCTCGTCCTCACCATCACCGAAGCGCTGCGCAAGAAGGGCGTGGTCGGCGCATTCGTCGAGTTCTACGGGCAGGGGCTGAAGCACCTGACGATTGCCGATCGCGTCACGCTCGGCAACATGTGTCCCGAGTACGGCGCGACGGTCGCGATCTTCCCGATCGACGACATGACGCTCGACTACCTGCGCTTCACGGCGCGCGACGCCGCGCAGGTTGCGCTCGTGGAGGCGTACGCCAAGGCGCAGGGGCTCTTTCGGACTGACGGCACGCCCGAGGCCGAATACACGGACACGTTGTCGCTCGATCTCGGTACCGTCGAGCCGAGCCTCGCCGGTCCGCGCCGGCCGCAGGATCGCGTGCCGCTCGCCAAAGCGAAGCCGATGTTCGCGGCCGCGTTGCCCGACCTGCAGAAGGGGCTGAAGCCGGCGCCGGCGGGCGGATCGGGCGGAGGCACGGCGGTCGCCGAGGCCGTGAAGACGCAGCTCGAGCACGGGTCGGTGGTCATTGCCGCGATCACGAGCTGCACGAACACGTCGAATCCGAGCGTGATGATCGGCGCCGGGCTGCTCGCGAAGAAGGCCGTCGAGCGCGGACTCACCACGCGGCCCTGGGTGAAGACGAGTCTCGCGCCCGGGTCGAAGGTCGTGACCGACTATCTCGCCAAGGCCAACCTGCAGTCGTACCTCGACCAGCTCGGCTTCAACCTCGTCGGCTACGGCTGCACGACGTGCATCGGCAACAGCGGGCCGCTGCCGGAGGAAATCTCGGCCGAAGTGCGCGAGCGCCAGCTCGTCGTCTGCGCGGTGCTCTCGGGCAACCGCAATTTCGAGGGCCGCATCCAGCAGGAGGTGCGCGCCAACTACCTGGCGTCGCCGCCGCTCGTCGTGGCCTACGCGCTCGCGGGTTCGCTCAACGTCGATCTGTCGCGCGACCCGGTCGGGACCGGTCGCGACGGCCAGCCGGTCTATCTGAAGGACATCTGGCCGAGCCAGCAGGAGATCCAGAAGACGCTGCTCGAAGCGGTCTCGGCCGACATGTTCCGGCATCAGTACTCGAGCGTGTTCGACGGCGATGCGCTGTGGCGCGAGCTGCCCGTGCCGACCGGCGATCGCTTCACGTGGGACGACGCCTCGACGTACATTCGCCGCCCGACGTTCCTCGAAGGGATTTCGCCGACGGTGGGCGAGCCCCAGGCGATCACCGGGGCGCGTGTGCTCGCGCTCCTCGGCGACAGCATCACGACGGATCACATTTCGCCGGCTGGCGGCATCAAGGCCGATTCGCCGGCAGGGCGCTATCTCATCGAGCAGGGCGTCGCGATCAAGGACTTCAACTCGTACGGGTCGCGCCGAGGCAACCACGAGGTGATGGTGCGCGGCACGTTCGCCAACGTCCGGCTGCGCAATCAGCTCGCGCCTGGCACCGAGGGCGGCTGGACGTCGCACCTGCCCGACGGCGAGGTGCTGTCGATCTATGACGCGTCGGTGAAATACCGCGGCGCGGGTGTGCCGCTCGTCGTCATCGCGGGCAAGGAGTACGGATCCGGATCGTCGCGCGACTGGGCGGCGAAAGGCACGCTGCTGCTCGGCGTGAAGGCCGTCATCGCCGAAAGCTTCGAGCGCATCCATCGCAGCAACCTCGTGAACATGGGCGTGCTGCCGCTGCAGTTCGCGTCGGGCGAATCGGCGGCGTCGCTGAAGCTGACGGGCAGGGAAGTGTTCGATCTCGTCGGGTCGGGCGTCGAGCTGAAACCGCGCGGCACGGTCACCGTCCGCGCGCGCGCGGAGGACGGCTCGGTCCGCGAGTTCACGGCCACCGTGCGGGTCGATACGCCGGAAGAGCTGACGGCGTTCAGGCATGGCGGCATCCTGCCGTACGTGCTGCGCCGGCTCGCCGGTACGTCTGCCTGATCGTTCGGTCACTCTCGTCTCCGGCGGCACGTACCGCCGGAGACGTCTCGCTGTTCCGCCGCCGTGCCGCTGTCGCTCTCGTCCTCACGCGTCAAGGCCAAGGCCCTCGAGATCGGCTTCGATCTCTGCGGCGTCGCGCGCGCCGCACGCTATCCGCGCCTCGATCGGCTCGCCGAATGGATCGCCGCCGGGTGCGCCGGCGACATGCACTATCTCGATGACTCGCTCGACGAGCGATCCGATCCGACGGCCGCGTTGCCGACCGCGCGGAGCGTCGTGTCGGTCGCCTGCGTCTACAACACGCCACAGCCGTATTCCGCGTCGATCGCCGCGCCCGAACGTGCCCGCATCGCGCGTTATGCCTGGGGCGAGGACTACCACGGCATCCTGCGCGCGCGGCTGCGTACTCTCCTCGCATGGATGGCGGACGAAGTGGGGCCCGGTCTGGAAGCGTTCTCGTGCGTCGACGATGGGCCGGTGCAGGAGCGGGTGTTCGCCGAGCAGGCGGGGCTCGGCTGGATTGGCAAGAACACCTGCCTCATCAACGCCGAACGCGGGTCGTGGCTCGTGCTCGGCGAGATCCTGACGAACGCGGATCTCGAGCCCGACGCGCCGGCGCATGATCAGTGCGGCACCTGCACGCGATGTCTGGACGCGTGTCCAACCGGCGCCATCGTCGAGCCGTACCGCGTGGACGCGACGCGCTGTCTGTCCTATCTCACGATCGAACAGCGCGGCCCGATTGAGCCATCGCGCCGTGCTGACATCGGACCGCACATCTTCGGTTGCGACATCTGCCAGGACGTGTGTCCGTGGAATCGGCGCGCGGCGACGAGCGACGCGCCCGAGTGGCAGCCACGTGCGCCGCTCGCGTTCCCGCGGCTCATCGATCTGTGCGAGATGTCTGACGACGACTGGCGGCGCGTGTTGAAGGGGAGCGCACTGACGCGCGCGGGCTTGCGGCGTATCCGGCGATCGCTCGCGTGCGCGGCCGCGCATCTCGACGCCGCGGACCGCGACCGCGCGCTCGGCGCGATCGCATCGCACCCGTCAGCGGTCGCCCCGGAGGTGGCGGATGCCATCGCTTGGGCGCGCGCGAGCGGGACAGGCTGCTAAGATCGCCCTATGTCGCTTGCTCCGGCCCTGCTGCTGTCGATGCCGCAGATGATCGACCCGCACTTCGCGCGCAGCGTCGTGCTCTTGTGCGAGCACGCCGCGGAAGGTGCGTTCGGGCTCATCGTCAACCGGCCGTCGGACATCACGGCCGCCGCGGCGGTCCGGATGGAGCCGCCGGTCGACGAGCCGAACGATCTTCCGCTCTTGCTCGGCGGCCCGGTCGAGCCCGAGCGCGGCTGGATTCTGACGGCGACGCCGCCCGAAGACGTCGAGTCGCGCGGTGTGGGTGCCGGACTCCATTTGTCCGCCTCGCCGCTGCTCCTGCGGCGCGTCCTCACCGCTCGTCCGCTGCCGCGCCGCACCGTCGTGCTGGCCGGCTACGCGGGTTGGGGACCAGGCCAGCTCGACGCCGAGCTCGAGCAATCAGCCTGGCTCATCATGCCCGTCGAGCTCGACTTGATCTTCGAGATTCCCGCCGCCGCCTCATGGGAGATGGCCATTCGTCGCCTCGGCGCCGATCCGCATCTCCTGCAGATGGGCCACGGCGTGCACTGATGTCCGCTTACTTGATCACTTCCATCAGGTAGTTCGCGGCCGCTTCGTTCTTGCCGGCCATCGACGAGAGTTGCCGCACGAGGTCGCGCTTGAGCGTGAGGTCGGACTCCTGCCGCGCGAGCATGATGAGCGCGTCGGCGTTGTTCTGCTGCGCGAGCGCCGCGATGATCGCGCGGCGCGAGCCGGCGTCGGTTCGCGCGGCGTAGAGATCCGTCAGCAGGCGTCCCGTCCGGTCGGCCGGCTGCCCGCCGAGCGCGAGGACCGCACGGTTGCGGACGTTCTCGTCCGCGTCGGTCTTCGCCACCTGCGCGAGATGGTCGACGTCGTTCGCGGCACCGAGCGCGCCGACGATCTGCTGCCGCAGCGGTGCGTCGGATGCGGCTGACAACTGCTGATAAAGACCCCAGGCGTCCTGGCCGTTCTGACCGTTGAACCCGACCGTGAGATTGGCAAGCGCCAGCCGCCGCAGGTCCATCTGCTCCGACGGATTGGCCGCGATGGCAACGAGCGACGCCGTGTCGCCCGCGTTCCGATAGCCCTCGATGATCGCGCGGCGGACGCCGGCGTCCGTCGTCGCGTCGTAAATCTGCTTCAGCTCGGCTGGCGTCGTCGTCTGGTCGCGGCGCGACGCCAGGGATCGGATGGCTTCCGACTGCAGATCCGGATTGCCCTCGCCTTTCGCGTAGCGCAGCAGGATCTGGTGCGCGCGGGCATCGTCGCTGAGCGCGAGCACGTAAATCGCGCGCCGCTTGACGGCCAGCGAGTTGGTCGAGTTCAGGACCCCCTCGAGCAGCGGAATGGCCTTCTCGGGCGCCGAGTCCGCGATGCCGTTGATTGCGAGCAGCTTGATGTCATCGTTCGCGTCGAGCGTCGAGACGTCGACGTGCTGACCGGACATCTTCCGGACGTCGGCTTCGAGCACGCGCGCGTCGTTGAGATAGCGGCTCTGCGGGTAGTCCTTCTCGAGCGTCGTGAGCGTGGCGAGCGAAGCATCCGGCTGCGCCATGCGCGATTGGGCGAAGGCCTTCCAGTACAGCGCGCCGTCGGTACGCGCGTTCTTCCCCGAGATGACCTGGTCGAATGCCGTGATCGCCTGGTCGTACTGGCGTTGTTGCAGCGCGCTGAGGCCGCGATCGTAGGGCGTGTTGCTGAACGCGAAGGTAAACGACCGTCCGCGAAGGTCGCGAAGGTCGCGTGGCTGGACGACGACGGCGGGACCGGCCTGAGCGCGGAGCGCGGCGATCATCTCCTCCTGTTGGCCGAGCGCGTCATTTTGCATGGCTGCCTTCACCTGCTGCGCCCAGTCAGCGGAGAGTACGCCACGCTTCGCTTCGAGCTCTTCCATCTGTTTCCGAATGGCGTCCGCCTGTGCGCGCGCCGACTCGGCGGCACGTTCGGCGTTCTCGCGCGCCTCCGGTCCCAACTGTTTAGCGAGCTGCTGTTCGACCGCGCGCAGCTTGGCGTCGCGGTCGCGCATCTCGACTCGCAGTTGAGCGATCGCGCGATCGATCGCCTCGTGGTCGGGCGAGACGACCACCGGTGCCGGCGGAGCTGGCGAGACGACCGGCACGGGAGGAGCGAGTGGCGCGAGAGGTGCGGCCACGACCG
>CALFMR010000272.1 GCA_937880585.1 uncultured Acidobacteriota bacterium | reverse complement strand
AGGATCGGCGTCGCGCTGCGAACAAGGACGCCCGCACGGGTCGCCGACAGCCAGATGCGCAGGACCGGCGACGACCGGCCGGTGTCGACGACCGCGCTATCGTGCTGGCCGTCACCGTCGAAGTCCGCGACGACGCGCGGGCTCGCCGCGGCGGCGACGCGCGCGACGAGGAGCACCGCCCACGTGAGCCACAGCACGCGGCGAACGGCGCTCACGCGATACCCCATGACGGCATTGTAAACCAGCGCCTCGGGGCCCACGGCCGCGCTGCGGCGTCAGAGCCCGAAGACGGCCAGCGACACGTTGTCCTCGAGCTCCTTGCGGTGCGGCTCGACGAGCTTCTGGTTCGCGTCGAGGCCCGTCGTGTCCGTGCTCGCCGCTGGCGTCTGGGCCTCGGGCGTACGGCCCGCCTTCACGTCCTCGACCGCTTGCGCGATATCGAATCCGGTCATCGGGACGCCAATCGCAGCATACGCGCGCTCGCGGATCCAGCGGTACTGCGCGAGTGAGAGCTGCTGCGCGTTGAGCGCCTCGACCTGCCAGTGCTTCGCGTCGACGTAGGTCGCGGCGAGGTCGCGATACGCACTCAGGAGCGACGGCGCATCGGAAATCGTCGCGTCGCGATGATTGAGGCTGTCGGACAACGCCTTGTACTTGCTGTTCAGCTGATCGAACCGCGCACCGAGCTGCTGTTTGACGGCGGTCTGCACGGCGAGGAACTTCGTGAGCTGCTCCTGGGTGAGCTCACCCGAGGCGGGCGCCTCATAGGGGCTCTTGTCCTGCACCTGCGCCTCGATGTCGGGAATCGACCCGAGCGCGGCGAGACTTCTCACCGCCGAGCTGACCCTGTGCGCCACGTAGTAGAACCCGACGCCGCCGGCGACGATCACGACCAGCGCGACGACGCCGCAACCAATAGCGAGTTTTTTCATAGAGGTATCCACCCGGATAGGCTCACGGCCGGGAAATGCCCGGAGGCCAGCCGTCGGTTGAGCGCCGAGAGTATACTCCCGCCTGCTACAATCAGCCCATTCGAACATGGCTCGACTCGCGGCTTCCTCCGCCGGAGCGGCCGATCGAACGATCGGTCTGCTGTTCGACGCGCGCTCGGCCTACGACGTCAAGGTCCTGCGCGGCGTGGCCGCCTATCTCGGCGAGCACGGGCACCTGACCGTCACGCTCGACGGTGACGCCGCGGCGCGGCGCACGGCCGTCCTCGACTCGCCACGCGTCCACGGGATCATCGCGGACTTGAATCATCCGGCAATGTCGCGGCTCGCGGGCGCGTCGCGCGTCCCGGTCGTCGGCGTCGGCGGCATCACGGCGGCGCTCACGACACGCGTGCCGTCGTTCCGCGCGAACAACGTCCAGATTGGCGACCTGGCGGCCGATCACCTGCTGGCAGCCGGCATCGCGTCGTTCGCGTTCTGCGGCTACGCCGCGCCGACGTCGGCGGCCTGGTCCGACGAACGCGAACGCGCGTTCGTCTCGCGTGTGGGCGCGCGGGGATTCGCGACCGCGGTCCTCCATCTGCCCGCGAGTCCTCACGATCTCGACAGGTCGATGGATCGCCTCGAGACGTGGCTGCGCGGGCTGCCCAAGCCGGTGGGCATCATGGCCGCCCACGACGCGCTCGGGCGCCGCCTGTTGCACGCCTGCCGCGTGCTGCGCCTCGGCGTCCCCGATGAAGTCGCCGTCGTCGGCGTGGACAACGACGATCTGCAGTGCCATCTCTGTCATCCCGCACTCAGCAGCATCGAGCAGGGCGCCGTGCGACTCGGCTATTCGGCGGCGCAACTGCTCGACGGCATCCTCGGCGGTGCGCCGGTCGACGCGCGGCCGCACCTGGTCAGCCCCGTCTCGGTCATCGCCCGCCGGTCGTCAGCGGCCACGGTCGACGACCCCGAGGTGGCGCGCGCGCTGTCCTTCATCGCCGAGCACGTGGCCGATCCCCTTCACGTCGCCGATGTCGTCGCCGCGTCGCCGCTGTCGCGGCGCGCGCTCGAGCAGCGGTTCCGCGCGCGGCTTCGGACGTCAATCGCCGAGTCGATCCGATCGGCGCGCCTCGGACGCGTGCGCGATCTCATCGCGCGCACCGACATCCCGCTGAAGCAGGTCGCCGCGCTCGGCGGCTTCCTCTCGGTGCAGCACATGACGACCGCGTTCGCCCGGGCCTACGGTGAAACGCCCGCGCAGCATCGCCACGGCGTCGCGAAAGGCGCTGCCGCCCGGCGAAGGTGAGCTCGCCGGCCGAAGCCGCGAGCGAAGCGAGCACTCGGCGAAGGCTGGAAATCTATAAAGAATTCGCGCGCGCGTGTAAATCAAACGCGTTGCCGACGCGCGAGCCAGGCGGTACGGTTCATGACGAACATGTCTCTTCCGCACCCTGCTCCTCGTCGAATCCCCTTGTCTCCGCAGATAACACGTCCCGGCCGGTCCGGCAGTGCCGGACGGCCGGTCCCACGTGCCATCCGCCGGCTGGGCACCTTGGCGATCGCCGCCGCGGCCCTGACAATGGGCGCCTGTGCGCGCAAGGCGACTCCCGTCGTGCCCGCGCATCCGAACATCGTCTTCGTGCTGACCGACGATCAGCGATGGGACGCGATCTCGCTCAATCCGAAGAGCGGGCCGCTCAAGACGCCGAACATCGATCGGCTCGGGCACGAGGGCGTGTACTTCCGTAACGCGTTTGCGACGACGGCGCTCTGCTCGCCGAGTCGCGCGACGATTCAGACCGGCGAGTACGCGCACATCCACGGCGTCACGAACAATTTCACCGAGTTTCCCGACGACGCCGAGACCTGGCCGCGCGATCTGCAGAAGATCGGCTACGAGACCGCGTACGTCGGGAAATACCACATGGGCGAAGACAACGACGCGCCGCGTCCCGGCTTCGACTACTTCGCCACGCATCGCGGACAGGGCGACTACTACGGCACGGAATGGCGCATCAACGGCGGCGAGCGCCACGTCATTCCCGGCTACTACACGACGATCGTCACCGACCTCGCCGAGCAGTGGATCCGCGGTCGTACCGACGGCAAGCCGTGGGCGATCATGATCGGCCACAAGGCGCCGCACAGCTTCTACGTGCCGGAGGACAAGTACAAGAACGCCTTCGCCGACGTGCACATCCCCTACCCGCCGTCCGCCTTCATGCTCGACGACAAACCGGAGTGGTACAAGGAGCGGCTGCCCACGTGGCACGGCATTTACGGGCCGTTGTTCACCTACCGGAAGAACTTCCCGGATCGCAGCCCGGAGGGCGTTGCGGCCTTCGAGGAGATGATCCGCTCGTACTGGCGGACGATCCTCAGCGTGGACGACAGCGTGGGTCGAATCTACGCGCTGCTCCAGCAGCAGGGCCAGCTCGACAACACGATCTTCGTCTTCACGTCCGACCACGGGCTGCTCGATGGCGAGCACGGCATGGTCGACAAGCGGACGGCGCACGAGCCGACGATCCGGGTGCCGCTCGTCGTGCGCTACCCGGGCCTGACGCCGCCGAGCCAGCCGCGCGTCGTGGACCAGATGGTGTTGACGACGGACTTCGCGCCGTCGATCCTCGATATGGTCGGGCTGCCGGCCGGACCGAAGATGCAGGGCCGATCGTGGAAAGGCATCGCGCAGGGCCATCCCGATCCGACGTGGCGAACGAGCTACGTCTACATGTACAACTACGAGAAGCAGTTCCCCTACACGCCGAACGTCCGCGCGCTTCGCACCTCGGAATGGAAGTACATCCGGTATCCGAATTCGCCCAAGCCGCACATGGCGGAGCTCTACCATCTGACGGACGACCCGGACGAGATCATCAACCTCATCAACGACCCGCGTTATCGTTATCGCGTCGAACAGATGCACGCTGAGCTCGATCAGCAGCTCATCGCGCTCGGCGCCTGGCCCGACAAGATGCCACTCGACGAAGGCATCGGCCAGGAGTTGCCGGAGGAGAGCATCCGCTAGACACTCTCTACTCATGAGTGGGTCGCGCCGTCGTCCGGGCCGTGCCGCCCGCACGGCTCGCCGATCGCCGCGTTGGCCGGTCGCCGTGGCGGTGGGACTCGTCGCTGGCCTCACGGCCGTTGGCGTGTGGCGATGGCGCGCCGCGTCGCGGGGAAGCGACGGCACGAGCGGCGCGCCGCCAGTAGTCCCCGTCCACGCGGCGACCTACGTCGGCGCCGAGGCGTGCGCGGGCTGTCATCGCGAGGCCTATGACGCGTGGCATGCGTCGCAACACGCCGAAGCGATGGCTGCGCCGAGCGCTGACACGGTCGAAGGACGTTTCGACGGCAGATCGTTCCGACACGGCCAGGTTGACACGAGGTTCAGCCAGCGCGCCGGCCGTTACTGGATCCACACCGACGACGCGGACGGGACGCTGCGGGATTTCGTGGTTCGGTACACATTCGGCGTGTTTCCGCTCCAGCAGTATCTGCTCGAACAGCCGCGCGGCCGCCTGCAGGCGCTGTCGATCGCCTGGGACAACCGCCCCAAAGCGGCTGGCGGCCAGCGCTGGTTCTCGCTCTATCCGCACGACTCGATCGATCACGCGGACCCGCTGCACTGGACGGGTCGTGAGCAGAACTGGAACTTCATGTGCGCGGACTGTCACTCGACGAACGTCCGCAAGGGCTACGACGCGGCGACGGACACGTTCCAGACGACGTGGTCCGCGGTGAACGTGACGTGCGAGGCCTGTCACGGACCGGGATCGGAACATGTCGCCTGGGCCACACGCGCGAAAACTGCTGGCGCGCGGACGACAGCGACGGACGACGGCCTGACGGTGCATCTCACCGAGCGAGACGGTGTGCAGTGGACGGTCAGCCCGGCGACCGGCCAACCGGTGCGGAGTGCGCCGCGGACGACGTCGCGCGAGATCGAGATGTGCGCCGTCTGTCATTCGCGCCGCGCGCAGTTCGCCGACGGGTACGTGGCGGGTGATGCGATCGGCGACTTCTACGAGCCGGCGACACTGCAGCCCGGCTTGTATTTTCCTGACGGCCAACAGCGCGACGAGGTCTACATCTACGCGTCATTCCTGCAAAGCCGGATGGCGAATGCGGGTGTGACCTGCAGCGACTGTCACGAACCGCACAGCGGCAAGGTCCGGCGCGAGGGCAACACGCTCTGCACGACGTGTCATGTGGCCGCGCGCTACGACAGTCCGGCCCATCATCATCACGCCGCGACGAGCCCGGGAGCATCGTGCGTCGCGTGTCACATGCCGGCGCGGACTTACATGCAGATCGACGAGCGCCGCGACCACAGCCTGCGCGTGCCGCGGCCCGATCTCACCGCGAGCACGGGATCGCCCAACGCGTGCAATGGCTGTCATCGCGATCGGACCGCGGCGTGGGCGGCCGATGCCGTTCGCGGGTGGTACGGACACGATCCCACGGGATTTCAGGACTTCGCGCAGGCGTTCCATGACTTCGATACGCACCGCGCGGGAGCCGCGGCGGCCCTCGCACGGGTGGCTTCAGCGGCCGGCGAACCGGCCATCGTGCGCGCGTCAGCGCTCGAGCGGCTCGCGAGTGTACCGGGCTCAGCCAGTGTCGCGGCTGGCGCGCTCGCTGACACGGACGCGATGGTGCGCTTGGCCGCGCTTCACACATTCGACACGGTCGCGCCTGCCGATCGAGTCTCGCGCGTCGCGCCACTCCTCCGCGATCCGATCCGGTCCGTGCGCATACTCGCGGCGCGTGAGCTTGCGGCGGCCACGGCTCAGCTCTCCCTCGACGACCGGCGCGCGTTCGATCGCGCGGCGGAGGAGCTCGTCGCGGCCGAGCGCTTCAACGCCGATCGGCCCGAGCACCGGCTGTCGCTCGGCGTCTTCTTCGCCGACAGCGGCCGGACGGACGAGGCGGAACGCGAATATCGCGCGGCGCTCGCCATGGCGCCGGCCTTCGCGCCCGCGTACATCAACCTCGCGGAGCTCCTGCGCGCGCGCAATGACGAGCCGGCCGCCGAGGCGATCCTGCGCGCCGGTGCGACACGCCTTCCGGAGGACGCGGACGTCCAGTACGCGCTCGGTCTGTCGTTGACGCGATCGCATCGCGCGCCCGACGCGCTCGCGGCGTTCCAGCACGCCGCGGCACTCGCGCCGGCCGATGTGCGCTTCCGCTACGCGTATGCGCTGGCGCTGAACGGCGCCGGACAGTCGGCCGCCGCGATTCGCGAGCTCGAAGCCGCGCTCGCCCACGAGCCTGATGATCGGGATGTGCTCCTGGCGCTCGCTGCGATTGAACGCGACGCGGGCCGTCTCGACGACGCGCGACGGCGTGCGAACCGGCTCATCGAGATGAATCCACAGGACCGCGACGCGCGGGCGCTGGCTGACGAACTGCGTCGACCTGCGCGATAGACAACTATGCCGTCATGCCGCGAGACCTGGCCATGGTTTCAAGCCGCGCGCGAAGCTGGGACTTCACCGTTTGCGAGCCCGCGTCGCTGGCGAGATTGCGAAGCTCGCGAGGATCGGTCTCGTAGTCGTAGAGTTCCTCCCCTTCGGCGCCCGCAGCCCACATCGTGTACCGATACCGCTCGGTTCGCAGCGAATAGCCCATCGCGGGTCCCGATGGCGTCGTCCGCGTCACCTGCGAGACGGCGGGATGGTCCCACGCGGCCTCGGGCCGGCTGAGCAGAGGCACCAGACTGTGTCCGTGCAGAGTCGGCGGCGCGCCTTCGAGTCCGCACAGGTCGACCAGCGTTGGATAGATGTCGAGGTGCTCGGACGTTCGTCCGCAGACACCTCCCGTCGCCGGCACGCCAGCACCTGCCATGATGAACGGCACGCGCGCGGAGGGCTCGAACCGCTTCATCTTCTGCCACTGCCCGTGCTCGCCGACCATCCACCCGTGATCCGACCAGAAGACGATGGTCGTGTCTTCCGCCAGACCGAGGCGATCGAGCGCGTCGACCAGGCGTCCGACCTGCGCGTCGACGAAGCTGATGGCCGCGTAGTATCCCCGCAGGCACTCTCGATGCTGCTGCGGCGTCATGCCTTCGTTGGCGTTCGTCGAGGAATACGCGATCGACGGGGCCACGGTCAGCTCCGACGGATCGAACGGAGGCACCTCAATCTCATCGACCCGGTACAGGTCGTAGTACGTCGACGGCACGATGAACGGCACGTGCGGGCGGAAGAAGCCGGCGCCGATGAACCACGGCTCGTTCCGGTGCTCCGCCATCATCGCGATCGCCGCCTCGGCGACCAGGTAGTCGGTGATGACTTGATCGGTGCCTTCCGAAGGATGCCCGGCCAGGGCGACCCCCAGGTCGCCGTTCTGACTGAATGGCAGCGTGGGCGTGACGCCGTCCTGCGCGATGCGAATCGTGCCGCTCGGCCCCAGGCCTCCATAGCGCCACGTGGCCTCCGAGAGATCGCGCTGTGCCGGTCCGGCCGCGCGCCCTCGACCGCGTCCACCACCTCCCTCTTGGCCTGCCGCGCGAGCCACGCCGCGTCCACGACCGGCCCCGCGTCCTTCGCCGCCAGTGCGCGCGAAGAACTGCACGAGTCCCTCATCGTGCGTGCGATCGACGCCGGCCGGATACGAGACCTGCTGCCAACTGGCGGGGTCGTCGAATCCCGGTGTGCCGATCTCGCTCGGATTGTTGTAGTGGTAGATCTTCCCCGCGCGCGCCGTGAAGTAGCCGTTCCGGTGGAAGAGCTGCGATAGCGTGACGGCCTGCGGGATCGTCTGCCGGAAGTTCGTACGGAGATCCCATACCTTCGTCGTGTCCGGTGCCAAACCGGTCATGAGCGACGTGCGCGAGGGTCCGCACAGCGGGAATTGACAGTAGTGGCGATCGAATCGGATCCCCGAACGCGCCAGACGATCCAGGTTGGGCGACTTCACTGGAACGCCGTAGCAGCCCAGGCGATTGCACATGTCGTCCGTGCTGATGAACAGGACGTTGCGCGTGCGGCTGCGGCTGACGATCGCCGGCGCGGCCGAACCGGCGGGCCGTTGGGCCGCCGACGCACTCAACGCCGTCGCGGCCGTCGGCGCGGCGACGGTCGCGGCGAGAAACGCGCGCCGGCTGATCCCTTTGCGTGTTTTGTTAGCGTCCATCTCGGTTCTCCAGGGAACGCCTGGCCTCAGAACTCGAATCGAAGCTGCAGCTGGATCGTTCGCGGCGACTGGTAGCCGTTCGCAACGCCGAAACCGGCGCCGCGCGGACGCGACCGCGCGTCGATGAGCTCGCCGTTCGCATCGAACGGCAGGTTCGTCACGGAGGTCGGCGCCAAGGGGTTGGTCACGTTCATCGTGGCGTTCCTCGCCGTGATGCCCGCGAGGTTCGGTGCGTTGAACAGATCGACGCGGAACTGGACCGACCGTGTGCCGCCAAGGCGGAAGCGCCGCATGATCGACATGTCCAGCACGCTCGAGAAGCACCCGCGCAGATACGCGTTGCCTGACTCGAGCCCGACGCTCCCCGCCGACGGCCCCTCGAAGGCCGCGGCGTTGAACTGCCGGTAGAGGTCATCGCTGCAGCCGCTGCCGGGATCGCCGATGAGATTCACGCGCGCCGGATAATCAGGCGACCCCGTCAAGTTCACGCTGCTGCCGCCACTCTGATAGCTGTAGGCGACGGCGTACGGCGATCCCGTCCGTCCGGTCCAGATGCCGGTGACCTGCCAGTCGTTGGCCATCCATCCCAGCGTCCGTTTGGCGCCCGTCGTGCCGTCGATATTCGGCAGGTCCCAGACGAAGTTCGCGCGCAGCAGGTGCACGGTATCAACGGCCGTCCCGAGCAACCGGTCGGCGTCGGCCTGATCGGATCGCAGCACGAACGTGCCGTCCGGCAGATGATCGAACCGCGGCGCCGTGCTCTGGTGATCGTAGAGCGACCACGTTTCGTTGAAGCCGAACGCCAGCCCGTGCCGGAAGCGGCGATTCACCGAGAATTGCAGCGAGTGGTACGTGCGCCAGCCGGTCTGCTGATTCTGCACGACGGCGCCGAAGCCGGGCATGGCGCGCAGCAGATCGGTCGACAGGGCCGTCGCGCCCGGGGTCGCGCTGGCCGCCAGCGTCGGATCCTGATTCTCGGGCAGGAACGCGGCGCCGAAGTCCACGGCGTTGATGTTCGCGCCGACCGGCAGCGCGAATGCATGTTGCCCGACATAAGACGCATCCAGGGCGACGTCGAACGGCAGCGCGATCTGCGCGCCGCCATTCCACTGCGCCGAGCTCGGCAGATCGTCGGAGTGATACACCCACGCGCCGCCGATGTTCGGCGCGCCGGTGATGGCGAGTCCGCTCGACAGGTTCTGCAGCGTCCCGTAGCGCAGCGTGACGTTCTCCGAAATCGGCGGATTCGTGCCGGCCGCGCGCGTCTGGTTGGCCGCCGTGCGATCGAAGAACAGTCCCGCGCCGCCGCGCACGACGATGCGCTGTTCGCCCGTCACGTCGTACGCGAGGCCGAATCGCGGCGAGAACGCGATCGCCGGCCAGAGATAGCCCGTGTCGACGATGCCCTGACCGAGCTGGCGCAGGCCGTTGAGCTCGTCACCCGAGCCGGGCACGATCGTGCCGATCGCCACGCTGCTGCCGGGCCCGAGGAACTGGCCCGTGGCCGGATTCATCGCCTGCCGATCCGTGCCGCTGCACGGATACACGCCGTTGGCGCATCCGGGCGCATAGAGCGCCGGCGCGACCGTCGGATCCCACAGCTCCGGCAGGAAGTTCGACGCGCGGCCGAACTTGTCGTGCTCGGGCACTTCGTGAACGAAGCGCATCCCGTAGTCGATCGTGAGGTGCGCGTTCATCTTCCAATTGTCCTGGACGAACGCGTCCGTGTTGCGCATCGAGCTGTTGTACTCGGCGAACTCGGACGCCTGCGAGTACGAGCTGAACGTGCCGATCGCCGCGTTGGCGAACCCGAAGGACGTGTCGAAGGGATTCACGCCCGGCGTGTCCTGGGAAAAGCTGAGCGTGCCAATCGCGCCGCCGGCACCGCCCGTGATCTGCGCCTGGAACTGCGCCAGGTTCTGCAGGCCGGCCTTGATCGTATGGCGGCCCTTGACGATGGTCACGCTCGCCGCGAAGTCCTGGACGAGGCTCGTGTTGTAGAAGCTCGTCAGCAGATTCCCGGGCGGTGCATTCGCCACGCGACCGCCGTACTGGAACTGCGGCGGCAGAAGGATCTCCGTCCCGTCCCAGATCGGCAACTGCAGCTTCTGCATCGCCGTGTACGTGTAGAAGTCCGGATTGACGACGCGCGCATCCGGATAGATGAGCGGAATGCCGTCGATGCCGGCCGTCGCCGGGTTGGCCATCGCGCTCGCCGGGAACCCTGACGTGCAGAATGTCGGCCCGGGCCGGTCGCCGCCGCCGAGCGCGCAGCCGGAGAGCTCGTTCCGCGTGCGCCCGTAACTTGCCTCGATCGTGATCGTCGGCCGCACCGACCAGGTCGCCGACATCGACTGCGTGGTGATGGTCGGATGCGACATGCGCGTATCGTTGAAACCGGGCAGTGTGCCGTTGAACACCTGGTCGGCGCGCTGGCCTTGCAGCGCAATCCGGTACGTCGCGCGGAAGGCCGGCGTGGGCTGGTAGTCCGTCCGCAACACCGGCTGATAGCCCGTCGCCGTCTCGATGGGCCGCGTCAGCTGGAAGTTGTAGTTCTGTCCTGCCGGCACGTTGGCGATGTTGGGCATCGGAAACATGTTCAGCAGCGCGAGGCCCGGCGCGTACAGATCGGACGCCGGAATCCGGCCAAGGACGCCGCCGTCCGCGTAGCAGGCCGCCTGGCTGGCCGCCGAGCACGCGCCCGGGAGCGCCGGGTTCTTGATGTACGGATAGGGATTGCCGTTGTTGTCGGTCGACTGCGAGAAATCTCCCGCGCGCTCGAGCGCCGTCGGCATGCGATAGCGCACGACGTTGTTGCCGGCCGTCCGCGGCTCGATCTCGTGGCTGAAGAAGAAGAACAGCTTGTTGTTGCCGCCCGGCCGTCCGATCGGCCCGCCCATCGAATAGCCGAAGTCGCGCTCTTTCGCGACGGCCTTCGGGTCGCCGTTGAGGATGTTCGTCTGGCTGTTGCTGTTCCAGTCCGAGTTCCGTTCGACGTCGTACAGCGACCCATGGAACTGGTTGCTGCCGCTCTTGGTGACCGACGTCACCTGCAGGCCGCTCGCGCGTCCGTACTCCGCCTGATAGCCGGACGTCACGACGCGCACCTCGGCCACCGACTCGGTGTTGAGACGGATCATGATCGCGTTGTTGCCGGGGCTGCTCGTCGAGATCCCATCCATGACGATGTTGGTGTCGCCGCCGCCGCCGATGCGGGTGACGTTGGCCGCACCGCTCGTGTCGACGCCGGGCGCAAGACCCGCGAGGCTCGTGAAGTTCCGGTTGGCAATCGGCAGGTTGTCGACCGATGTCGAGTCGACCGTGAACGACCGTTCACCGCTCGCCGCCTGAATCAAGGGCGAGGCTGCCGTGACGTTGACGACTTCGGTCGCGCCGCCGACTTCGAGCGTCAACGTGCCGACGACCACGCGCGGGTCGGCGCCGATGATGAGGCCGGTCCGCTTCAGCGTCTTGAAGGACGGCATCTCGACCTGCAGCGTGTAGGTATCGGGCACGACGCTCGGCAGCACGAAGTCGCCGGCGTCATTGGTCACGGCCGGCGCCGTCTGGGTGCCGCGCGTATCGCTGATGAGCACGACCGTCGCGCCCGGCAGCACGCCGCCTTGTGTGTCCCTGACGGTCCCGAGCACCGTCGTCGTGACCTGCGCGGCGGCTGGAGCGGCCAGCATGCCCATGAGAGCGCAGAGCGTCAGGACCAGACTCGATTGCGCGAGCCGGCGTCTGCGCCATCCGTTGGTCGACATCGATATCCTCCTGTGCGTCCGCCTGCCGGCCGGGCCGTGTCGCGATGGCGGCGACACGTGTGCTCGACCGGCGGCGGATGACGAGCGTCATCCTAGGAAGCGACCGAGACGATGTCTTTGAGGAGACGTGGGAGGAGTCTGAATTCCCGCGCGAACGTTCTGAATCCGTGCGCCAGACAGGTGACGCCAGCCGAGCATCGGCGTCCCGAGGGGTCCGGGAGCCACATCGACCGGGACGACTAGCGACGACGCTGACCGGTGGCCGGGCAGCGTCCGAACACGGCCTCGTCGGTGCCGGTCAGCGATCGAGCAGCGTCCGCTGCCAGTTCGGATCGGGCGCGCGACGGCTCACGTAGTACGGAGGGGGCGTGCGCGGATCCTTGTCGACGGGCGCGATGCCGGTCGTGTTGACGTACCAGTGCAGCAGCCGCTCGTGAAGCGCGGCCTGGATGGCGGATGCACCGGCCTCGCCGTACACGTTCTCGCGCTCGTCGGGATCCGAGCCGTAGCGATAGAGCTCGTTCTGCCCGTTGGGGCGGACGACGAGCTTCGCCTCGCGGGTCCGGACCATCGCCGCGCGCGAAATCGTCTGCGGGTGATCGTTCTGCAGGTTGACCTTCGCTGCGTAGATGCCGCCCAGGCCGGCCGGCTCGAAACACTGCGGCTCGTACACGTTGTAGCCGCCCTCGGCAAACGCCGCCCGGTCGGGGTCGCCTGGCCCGCCCGTGAGCTGGGATCGCAGGCTTCTCGCGAAATGCGTGTGCCGCGCCGGGATGCCCGCCAGATCCAGGCATGTGGCCATCACGTCGTACAGCTCCACCATGTCGCCGGCAGCCACGCCCCGCGCGCCGCCGGGCACGCGCGCGATGAGCGGCACGTGGGTGAGCACGTCCTCCAGCCCGCTCGGCCACTTCTCGACGAGTCCGTAGTCGCCCGTGTAGTCCCCGTGGTCGGAGAGGCAGAAGACCGCCGTGTCGTTCGCGTGGTTCGTCCGATCGATCGCCTCGAGCAATTCGCCGAGCACCCAGTCGGCGTAGCTCACCTGGCCGTAGTAGACGGCTTTGATTTCACGAAGCGTCGACTCGGGCAGGTTCTGCAGGCGGTACGCCTCACGAATCGCCTGGTGGAAGTCGGGCCGTTTCGGCAGCGTGCGCGGAAGCGGCGCTGGAACATCCGCCGGCGCATACAGGCGATGAAAGTCCGCGGGCGCCGAATACGGCGGATGCGGATCGCTCATCGCGAGGAAGAGGCAGAACGGCCGGTCGGTTTCCTTGCGCTCCAGGATCCGGATTGCCGAGCGCACGAGCGCGTAGTCGTCGCCATCGCGACGATCGCCGCCGGGCGGCGCAAGGAAGGTGATCGGGCCATTCGCCGGGCCGGCCGGACCGCGCCCGCCACCACCGCCCCGCGCCGCGCGTGGCTCGCCGGTCGGCGACCACTCCGTCACGCTGTCGTAGAAGACCTCTGCGCTGAGCGCGTCGTTCTTGCCGTACCAGAAGACGTCGTATCCGCTTTGCTTGAGATAGCGGAACAGATTCGGCTCTTCGGGCCGGAGGAAGTAGTAGAGACTGCGGTGCCCGCGCACGCTCGCCGGCCAACCGGTGAGCAGGCTGCACCGCGAGGCGCCGCAGACCGGGTATTGCACGTGGCAGTTCGAGAACTTGGCGCCGTCAGCCGCGAGGCGATCGAAGTTCGGGGTCTTGACGATCGGATTGCCAAAGCAGGCCAGACTGTCCGCTCGCAATTCGTCGGAGACGAACAGGATCAGATTCGGCCGTCTCGACAGCGCGTCACGCCGTTCGGCCGCCTGGTCCGACGCAACCTCGCGAGCGCTCGCGGCAGTTCCGGTCAGCGCGCCGCCGAGCATGGCGGCCCCCGACACTCCGAGAAACCCTCGACGCGTGACTCCCGACTCACTCATGACGCGCTCCGCCCGTGACACTGCTTGTATTTCCGGCCGCTGCCGCACGGGCACGGATCGTTGCGGCCGGCCGCCTGCAGCGCGCGCCGTGCGTCCTCAGCCGCCATCCACGCCATGACGTTCGCGGGCGCGCGCCCCGCGGCCAGCTCCGCGGCCATGACGCGCATCGGCGCGTCGACATGCCGAAAGAATCGCTTGTAGCCGGCGCACAGATAATTCAGCCCAGGCTCGCCGTCCGGCGTCGTCAGAAAGCGGTGCTTGGGACACTCGCCATTGCAGGCGAAGCGCACGTCGCATTCGCGGCAGTACCGCGGCAGCGACGTATCCTTGGCGTCGCCGAAGGCTTCCTGCTGCGCCGAATGCGCGAGGAAAGCGAGCGGCGTTTCCATGATGCTGCCGAGGCGGTTCTCGGGATACACGTAATGATCGCAGGAGTACAGATCGCCACCGTGCTCGAGCGCCATGGCCCCGCCGCACGTTCGCCGAAAGACACAGAGGCTCGCGTCGAGGCCCGACCACATCTCGAGGCAGACATCGAACAACTGCACGAAGTATCGTCCCACGTCGTGCCTCACCCACTCGTCGAAGATGGTGCAGAGGAACTCGCCGAATTGCCGCGAGTCGACCGACCATGGCGTCACGCCCGCCCGACCGTCGAAGTCCGGGGACACGAGCAGCAGCCCGTCGCTCGTCGCGCGTGGCGCCGCCCGCTCGACAATCGGAATGAACTGCATATATCCGCTGCCGTGGGCCTTGAGGAACCGGTACACCTCGAGCGGATGTGACGCGTTCGCGCGATGGACCGTGGTCAGCGTGTTGAAGGCGACGCCGTGGCGCGCGAGGACGTCGAGGCCGCGCATGACCTTGTCGAACGTCGGTTGACCGCCTTTGTCGACACGATACGCGTCGTGGACGTCGCGAGGACCGTCGATGGACACGCCGACGAGGATGTCGTGCTCCTTGAAAAACGTGGCCCACTCGTCGTCGATCAGCACGCCATTGGTCTGAAACGCGTTCTGAATCGTCTTGCCCCTGGCGTGCTTCGCCTGCAGCGCGACCACCTGACGGAAATAGTCGACGCCGAGGAGCGTCGGCTCTCCACCCTGCCAGGTGAACGACACCGACGGCACGTCGTTCGCGTCGATGTACTCGCGAATGAACGTCTCGAGCACGTCGCCGGCCATCGCCCAGTCGGACGCCCGCGGGTACAGTCGTTCCTTCTCGAGATAGAAGCAGTACGTGCAGTCCAGGTTGCAGATGGGACCGACGGGCTTCGCCATCACGTGGAACGCGCGCCCCGACATGCGACGACCTTACGCCAGACCCGCGGTCATTGACAGCCGTTTGTGATGCGCCGGCCGGCGGAGCGTGTACCGGGGCGCGGCATCGCGAAGCGTCATCGCGCGGTGAGCGGCAGCACGCCGTCGGTCCGCGCCTCGGTCCACCAGAGATCCTGCAGCGCTTTGAGGCGATCGGGCTGTTCGGCCGCCAGGTCCTTCGCCTCCGCGTAATCATGCGCGTCGTCGTACAGCTCCCAGCGATCCTGATCGTAGGGCGTGCCGGCCTCGTGGACCGAGACGGCGCGCCAGCCCTGGCGATAGATCGCGCGCTCGCCGCGGAGCTCGAAAACCTGGGTGTCTCGCGGCGCGGGCGCCTGCGCATCGTGCAGCACGGACAGAATGCTCCGCCCGTGGATCGGAATCTGCGGCACGCCGGCGAACACGGCCGGCGCCTGAAGGCCGGCGACGTCGAGCACGGTCGGCGCCACGTCGATGACGTCGACGAACTGCGACCTGACCGTGCCGTCGTCAGTCGCGGCAATGCCGTTGGGCCAGACGACAATCAGCGGATCGCGCACGCCGCCGAGTTGCATCGACAGCTTGTATTTCTTGAACGGACTGACGCTCGCCATCGCCCACGCGCGCTGATACAGCTCTTCGGACCGTTCCGTGCCCAGGTCGTCGAGCCGCGCGAGCGACTCTTCGATGGAAAGTCGGCCGCCGTAGGGTGTCGTGAAACTGCCCTCGGGTCCCGCCTCGGGCGCGGCGCCGTTGTCGGAGAGCAGAAAAATGATCGTGTCGTCGAACTGCCCGGATTGCTTCAGATACGCGATCAAACGCCCGATCTGCGCGTCGGTGTGCTCGACGAACCCGGCATAGACGGCCATGTACCGCGCATATACCTTCTGCTCGTCGGCCGAGAGATCGTTCCACGCCTTGTCGTCGGCATTGCGCGGCGGCATGACCGTGTCCGACGGAATGAGCCCCATCGCCTTTTCGCGAGCGAAACGCTCGGCGCGAATCGCATCCCATCCTTTGGTATAGGTCGCCTTGTATTTCTCGATGTACTCGGGCGGCGCCTGATGCGGGGCGTGTACGGCCCCGGTGGCCAGATAAAGGAAGAACGGCCGCCCGGTGTTGGCCTGTTGTCCTTCCCGCAGATACGCGATCGCGTGATCGACGATGTCGGCGGTGAAGTGGTAGCCGGGACGATCGGGCGTGACGAGCGAGTGATTGTCTTCGACGAGCGACGGATGGTACTGATCGGTCCATCCCGACAGGAAGCCGTAGAACCGATCGAATCCCTTCTGTAGCGGCCAGTCGGTCCGCGGACTCGACGCGAGCATATCGGCGTGCGGCAACAGATGCCACTTGCCGACGCCGTACGTGCTGTAACCGCTCGTCTGCAGCATCTGCGCGATGGTGGCCGCGGCCGGCGTGATGCGACCGCGCGCGTTCGGGAATCCCGTGTCGTTCCCCGCGAGGTCCTTCATGCCGACGGCATGCGCGACGCGTCCAGTCAGCAGCGCCGCTCGCGTCGTCGAGCAGATGGCGTGCGTTTGAAAATTGTTGAAGCGCAGGCCGGCCTTCGCGAGCGCGTCGATGTTCGGTGTCGCGATCTCGGACCCGTACGGTTGGAGATCCGAGAACCCGAGATCGTCGAGCACGATGAAGACAACGTTCGGACTGCCGGGCGCGGCGTGCGGAATGACGAGCGGCGCCGGTGTCGAGTCCGCCGTGGTCGTCCGGACGACGCCGCCGAAGCCCGTGTAGGGCGTGACGGTGCTCGACGCATCCGGAGCCTGCGACGTGGCCGCGGGCACGGCGATGGCGGCGAGCGTCACCGCGGCGACGAGCAGCCGATCAAGCGCATGATTTCGACGAAAGGTCACGATGACACCTCGGAGATGATGTCCGCCTACCGGCGGCGAACGGCTGTCGCCTGCGTCGTGTCGACGCCCGTCGGCGTCACCCGGCTGATCGTGAGCTCCAGGCGATCGCCCTCGAGGACGCCGTCGACGTGAATGCGGTTCGTATCGCGGTCCATCTGCCACGCGCTGAACGTCAGTCGATTGCCGTCGAGCGTGCCGTCCGAGATCTCGACCGGTCGCGTCGGGTTGTTGCCCGGTGCGCCACGGCCGCCGACGCCAATGCCGATCGTGCCGGTGAACGTGTGGCCGGGACCGAGCGTCAGATCCAGGCTGGCCGGGACGGCGCGTCCCGATGGGCCTCGTCCGCCGCTGCCCGCGGTGTTGTTGCCGCCTCGCCCTGGGGCGGCCGCGCGCTGACCGCGAGCAGTGCCTCTGACTCCCGCGGCCGTCGACGGCTCGGTGTAGGAGAACTCCCAGTGGCCCGTCAGAGCGGCAGTCGCCTGGTGCTGGCCAGACAGGACGCTTTCGCCGCCGGTCGCCATGGCCGCGCAGAGACCAACGACCGCAAGACTCGTGATCGCTTTCATCTCGGACCTCTCGCTGCCACTCTACGCGCGAGCGGCGCGACATGGCCTTGGCGCGCGCCTTCCGAAGTCTTGAATTTCCACTCAGAAGTCTGAACGTTCGCGAGAAGGCCGTGACGCCTCCCCGTCACGACTTGACAAAGATGCCACTCGGCTCCAATATCGGACGCTACTAATGCTTCGTCACGATTCGCGCGCGTGTCATTCCATCGGACAACGTTCCGGTGCGCGGCGAATTGTCTTCGGCAGGAGCGCCTGACTTCACCTGCCCTTCACGACATCCCGACAGCTCAAAGGCCCGGAACCGAAAAGGTCCGGGCCTTTTTTTGTTTGTACGCCGTCTTTTGCCATGCACGAGAACGAACCAAGGAATCCGGGGTCGCAGTCATGAAGCGTCCAGTCACCGCGTCCGATGTCCTGTATCGCTTCGGCGCATTCACCGTCGATCCCACACTGCAGGCGTTCTACTACGCCGAAACGGCCGTCGCCGTCTCTCGGAAGGCGCTGGCCGTCCTCGTCGCGCTCGTCGAACGGCACGGCTCGCTCGTCGAACGGGACGACCTCTTCAAGATCGTGTGGCCGGGCATCATCGTTGAAGAAAACAATCTGGATCGCAGCATCTCGGTGCTGCGCCAGGCGATGCGCCAGCACGATCGCGAGCGTGACTACATCCTGACCGTCTCCGGACGCGGCTATCAGTTCGTCGGCGACATCACCCGGATTCAGCGTGCGGACCTCGACGGCTTCCTCGGCGGTGAATGGCGCGACCGTCCGGCAGGTCTTCCGGCGGCACTCTCAACCGCCGACACGTCTCCGGTGACCGTTGCGCGAGAAGCGCCTCGCGCCGAGATCGTCCGCGGACTAGCTGATGCACGCGTGCTGACCTTCCGACCGGCGCAGCGGACTCGCCGGTGGCTCGTCGCCGCCGGCATCTGCGCCATCGTTGGCGCGACGACGGCGTTTCTCGTGCACGCGGCTTCGGCGACGAACTCGATCGAACGATTCTGGAGGCCGGTGCTCTCCTCGCCCGGGACGATTGCCGTCGTTGTCGGCCCGGCGATGCCGGGCAAGCGCGACACGGTCACCGTCCACGCGGCCCGGGCCGCGGCGCGTGTCGCCGGGTTCCTCGAGCGCGAGACCCGACCATTCGAGGTCAAGTCGACCGACGCCCTCGATTTCGCGGACCTGCGCGCGCAGCCGATGGTGGCCATCGGCGGATTCAACAACCCGTGGACGCGCAAGATCACCGACGACTTGCGGTTCCGTCTCGACCGGTCGGATCGAGGCCGCATCATTGATCACAGTCATCCCGACGCGGCAGGTTGGGCCACGCGATTCGATTCGTCGGTCGTGCCCGAGGCGGTCGTTGAAGATTTCGCGCTGATCGCACGCCTGCGCGATCCCGCATCCGGACAAGACGTCGTGTGCTTCGGCGGCATTCGGCGCTGGGGTACCTCGGCTGCCGCTGAGCTGCTGACCACGCGCGAATATCTCGACCGGCTTGCCGCGACCGCGCCGACCGGGTGGGATCGACAGAACGTCGAGCTTGTCATTGCAACGACGGTCACCGGCGACGTGGCCGGACCGCCTCGCGTCGTCGCCACCTATTTTTGGAATTGACGCATGTTTTCATCTTGCGCGCCGCGCGTGAGTAAGGTCAGATCGCCGGGTCCGCACCCGCGCGCCCGGCGCTCCCCACCCGCGACCGCGCCCGATGGAGCCGTACCGCATGCCGCCAACACGCACCTCCCGCGCTCGCTCTGTCTCTCGCTCTGCCGCCGCGCCGAAAGCCCCGATGCGCACGGGCGGAGCGCCGCCGCGCACGGGCGCGCCGGCGCAGGCGATCCGCGTGCCTGCTCGACCGACCACGGCACAACTGCAGAAACTCTGGCCGTCCGCCTCGGTGGCCGCCGGCGTGCGACGAGGGCTTCTGTCGGTTGAATCGGGCCTCGCGGCGCGCGGGCCCGCGCTGCGAAATGCGGCCGACGGATTGCCCGGTTTCCGATGGGACGTGCCGGCGCCCGAGGCGGGTCGCACGGTGCTCTGGGCGAGCCTCGGCTTCGACTGGCAGTTCTACGAGTGGTCGAGCCTCAGCATGCCGAATCACAGCGACCACAAGGTCTTCGTCGATGGATCGCTCGACTGGCGATGGATGCTCACCGGCGTCCCGTCGCTCTTCCCCGACGCGCCCGTCTTTCTCGAGGGCGCGGGGCACTTCACCTTCAACACGTTCATCGGCCCCGGCGGCGACAGCTTCGACGTCGGCTGGCTTGCGCCGGCTGTCTCGGGCACGTTTTCCTCGACGCCCGACAAGACCGACGCGTCGATGACGAGTCCGCTGCAGCGCCTGCTCGCGATGACGAGTGGTGGCGTGCTGAAGCTGTGGTTCGCCATGGACTTCGAGCACGTGCGCTACCGCCTGGACAATGGCAACGATCGGACGACCGGCTACGTGCTCGACGGCGGACCGACGACGATCTATTACGCGTATGCGTACGCGTCGGCGCTCACGACCGTGCGGCCGAGCGCGCACCTGCTCGAAGGCAGACGTCGCGCGGCGCGCGTGGTGTCGAGACGAGGCGGCCCCAGGCCTGGCGCT
>CALFMR010000271.1 GCA_937880585.1 uncultured Acidobacteriota bacterium | reverse complement strand
CATGCCGCGATGGTCGCCAACGTCGTCCGCTACCGGCCGCGGTCGGCGGTGCGCGACGTAGGCAAGGCGCTCGGCATGCCGGCGACGTCGCTCGATCGGCTCGCGAAGCTGCTCTCGCATTACGGAGAGATCAGTGTGGACGCGCTGCGGCACGCGGGCCTCGACCCGGACGCGCCGCTCCACCGGCACCTCGTCGAGCTCAGCCGGGCACTGCTCGAGGCGCCGCGGCATCTGTCGATTCATCCCGGCGGATTTCTGCTCGGCCACGAGCCGGTCCACGATCTCGTTCCCATCGAGAACGCCACGATGGAAGGCCGCACCGTCATCCAGTGGGACAAAGACGACGTGGAAGCGGTGGGGTTGTTCAAGGTGGACATCCTGGCGCTCGGCGCGCTGTCGCAGCTCGATCGCTGTTTCCAGCTGATCGACACGCACGGCGGCCCGAGCCTGTCGATGGCCACCATCCCGGAGGGCGATGCGGACACCTACGCGATGATCACGCGCGCCGAGACGATTGGCGTCTTCCAGATCGAGTCGCGCGCGCAGATGTCGATGCTGCCGCGATTGAAGCCGAAGGAGTACTACGACCTCGTCATCCAGATCAGCATCGTGCGTCCGGGACCGATCAGCGGTGGCATGGTGCACCCGTATCTGCGCCGGCGTGACAAAGAGGAGCCGGTGGTCTATCCGCATCCCTCGCTCGAGCCCGTGCTCTGGAAGACGCTCGGCGTACCGCTCTTCCAGGAGCAGGTGATGCGTCTGGCGATCGTCGCGGCCGATTACACGCCGGGGGAGGCCGATCAACTGCGTCGCGATATGGCCGCGTGGCGGCGATCGGGCCGGCTCGAACGGCACCGCGAGCGATTGATCACGCGGATGGAGGCCAAGGGCATCGCGCCCGAGTTCGCCGAGCGCGTCTTCCAGCAGATCCGCGGCTTCGGCGAGTACGGGTTTCCGGAAAGCCACGCCGCGTCGTTCGCGCTCATCAGCTATGCGGCGGCGTATCTGCGCTGCCATTACCCGGCCGAGTTCACGTGTGCGCTCCTGAACGCGCAGCCGATGGGCTTCTACTCGATCGCGACCCTCGTCGAGGATGCCAAGCGGCAGGGCGTCGAGATGCGGCCCGTCGATGTCCTCACGAGCGAGTGGGATGCGACGCTCGAGCCATCGGCCGCGCCACGCGACGTGGGCACGGGCGGCGCGCGGCTGTCTTGGGCGGTGCGCATGGGGCTGCGGTTCGTGAAGGGGTTGGGCGAGGCCGCGGCGGCAAGGCTGGTCAAGGCACGCGCCGAGGGCGGGTCGTTCACCTCGATCGCCGATGCCGCGCGACGAGCCGATCTCGACGAGGGCACGCTACGGCGTCTGACGGGTGCCGGCGCGTTCGACACGGTCGACCCGTCACGGCGGCGCGCGATGTGGGAAGCCCCCGTGGCCGCGCGCGAGGCGCGGCAGCCGCTCGTTCTTCCCGGCACGGAGCCCGTGCCCGGCTTCCTGCCGCTCGACGCGGGCGAAGCGGTGGCCTGGGACTACGCGGCATCGCTCCATAGCGTGCGCGGCCATCCGCTCGCGGCGTTGCGTCCGGCGCTCAAGCGGCTTGGACTGCCCGACGCGCGGGCGGTGCGGCAGATGCGACCGAGATCGGTCGTGCGCTATGCGGGGCTCGTGATCTGCCGGCAGCGGCCGGCCACGGCGTCCAACGTCACGTTCATGACGCTCGAGGACGAGACCGGCTTCGTGAACCTCGTCCTGTGGGAGCGCGTGTTCGACGCGTTTCCCGTGCTGGCGCGGACGGCGTCCTGGCTCGGCGTGACCGGCACGATCGAAGCCAAGCACGGCGTCGTGCACCTCATCGCCGAGCGACTCTGGATGCCCGAGGGCCTGCCGGCGCCCGATCCGGTCGCGAGCCGTGATTTTCGATAAGGCGTCTCGCGCGGCGCTCCGTGTCTTTGCCTTGGCGTTTGCAGCGCGCCACGCTAAGATCCCGCGTGAATTCCGTGGCCGCCGAGGGCGGACACGCATGGGGAGCTCATGACCGCTCACACGCGCGCAGGCTGGAGGAAAGGGCTCGTCGTCGGGGCGGCGGTGCTCGGCGTGATGTCGATCGCCGCGTGCGAGCGCAAGGGCGGGCGTCCGGGCAGCGACACGGGCGACATCCGCGTCGGGCTGTACGCCTCGCTCACCGGCGACGGCGCGTCGTTCGGCCAGTCGTCGCGCGAGGGCGGCGAGCTGGCCGTCCGCGAGATCAACGCGGCCGGCGGCCTGCTCGGCGGCCGCAAGATCGACCTGCTCGTCGAGGACGACCAGAGCCGCCCGCCCGACGCGTCGAACGCCGCCACCAAGCTCATCACGCAGGATCAGGTGGTCGCGTTGATTGGCGAAGTGGCGAGCAGCCGGTCGCTCGCGGTCGCGCCCGTGGCGCAGCGCTACCACGTGCCGATGATCACGCCGGCCTCGACCAACGAAGCGGTCACCAAGGCGGGCGACTACATCTTCCGCGTCTGCTTCACCGACCAGTTCCAGGGCGAGGCGCTCTCGAAATTCGCCTACACCGATCTGCACGTCCGTCGCGCCGCCGTCCTGAAGGACATCACTCAGGACTACTCGGTTGGCCTCACCGCGTCGATCCAGCAGCACTTCACGGCCCTCGGCGGCACGGTGCTCGAGCCGGTCAGTTACAGCGGCGGCGACGCGGATTTCAAGGCCGTGCTCACGGCCATCCGCCGCGAGCGGCCCGACGTGATCTTCGACACGGGCTACTACCAGGAGGCCGCCGTCATCGTGCGGCAGGCGCGCGAGCTGGGCATGACGATGCCGATTCTCGGCGGCGACGGTTGGGTCGGCAACTCGCTCGCCAACGGGCGCGAGGCGCTGAACAACACGTACATCTCCAATCACTACTCGGGCGACAACCCCGATCCCATCGTGCAGACGTTCGTGCGGGACTACCGCCAGGTCTACGGCCACGATCCGGACTCGCTCGCGGCGCTCAGCTATGACGCCGTCAAGGTGCTGGCCGACGCCATCACGCGCGCCGGGTCGACCGACGGGCCGAAAGTGCGCGACGCGATCGCCACGGCCGACGTCGTCGGCGTCACCGGCCATTTGAAGATGAACGCCCAGCGCAACGTCGTGAAGCCCGCGGTCATCCAGGCGGTGACCTACGCGAACGGCAAGATGGCGCTCGTCTACAAGACCACCATCAATCCGGACGCCGAGTGACGGCCGACGCCGCCGGCGCGGGTGCCGTCCGCGCGCTGTCATGACGAATCTCGTCCAGCAACTCATCAACGGGCTGTCGCTCGGCGCCATCTACGCGCTCATCGCGCTCGGTTACACGATGGTGTACGGCGTGCTGCGCCTCATCAACTTCGCGCACGGCGACGTGTACATGCTCGGCGCCTTCGCCGGCTACTACCTGGCGAACGCGATGGGGCTCGACGCGCATCCGTCGGTGCTGGGC
>CALFMR010000270.1 GCA_937880585.1 uncultured Acidobacteriota bacterium | reverse complement strand
TGATTCATGAAGGCGTCGTGCTCGGGCCGATAGTTGCGGGCCGCGGCCCGCCGGATCGGAGAGAGCGCGCAACGATGGCCGTTCTGAGAGACGACGCCTCGCTCAGACCTGGCGGCTGGTTTGTCCGCGGAACGGGATTGAGGATCGGGGGGGCAGCGGTCGTTGTCGGCGGCGCTATACTGCTGAGCTCTTACCTGATTGGTTTTCGCCCTCGTACCTACTCAGTAGGTGACGAGGCGCTCCTCGAAATCTACACGCTCCAGGCGGTTCACGGCCGGCTACAAGTTGGCGCATATTCGCGCTTCGGGTGGAACCATCCCGGTCCGGCTTGGTTCTATGCCTTCGCTCCCGGGTATGTCGTCAGCGACTATCGTGAGGGCAGCCTCTTCGCGACGACGCTCGTGATGAATCTCGCGTCCGTGATCGCGCTGCTCTGGCTGCTGCGGCGATCGAGCGGCCCCGCGGCGCTCACGGCGGCCGTGTTCTGGATTGGCTGGTACTACTTCCGCCGCGGTGAGCCGGTTGGATGGGATTTTGGAGACTTGCTCGCCAGCAGCTGGAACCCGCACGCACCGATGCTTCCGTTGATGCTGCTAATCGGCCTGACGGCCGCCGTCATGATGGGGCGGATCGCACTGCTGCCGGCCGTAGTCGGCCTCGCCAGCCTGGTGGCGCAGGCGCATGTCGGACTCGTGCCCGTGTCTGTGTGTCTCGCGGGCACGGCGTGCGTCGTTGGTGCCGCGGTGCGACTCGCGCCGGAGGGCCACGCGCCGGTGACACGCGGCCCTGTCAGGCGTGTCGCGCGCGCGATCGACGCAGTGGCGCTCGCGTACGGCGTGCTCTTCCTCTGGATTTTCGTTGTTGGCGGGTTCGACACGCGTATCGGCCCGCTGTCCATCACGGTCAACTCATGGCGGCATCTTGCGCAGGTGCTCGTGATCCTCGTCGTGCTGCGCCACGTCGTGGACAGGCGCCATCCAGTGATTCGGCGCTTGTGGGCGAGGCGTCCCGACTGGTTCGGGATTCGAACGCCTGCGCGCGACCGCCGTGCCATCTGGCGTGCGCTCGCGTGGTCGGCCGCCGTTGGGCTGTTGTTCTGGATCCTGCCGCTGATCCAGGAGCTCACCGCTTCCGGCCAGGGCAATCTGAGCCGGATTCTCGAATTCGCTGGCGGATCGAACACCAGGAATGTGACGAGCGGACTTGCCGCGTTCACGATGTACTTGATCGGTCCGCTTCGATCGGGTTTCTCAGTGGCGGCGGGCGGCAGGGTGGTGACCGGCGCCGATCTCTCGTGGCCGGTGTGCGCGGCGGCCGCGATCGAGCTCGCGCTCTTGACCGCGGTGTTGGCGTGGGCCCTCGAAAAGCGCAAAGGCTTTCCGGCAGCGCTTTGCCTTGCGTCGCTTGCGGCGTCACTGACGGCGCTGCTCTCCTTACTGCACGTTCAGGGCGACCTCTACGACCACATCGCCTTCTGGGTCTCAGCGGTGGGAACGATGAACCTCATCGCCATCAGCGTCGGCGTGTGGACGTGGATGTCCGACCGCTGGCGCATTCGCATCGCCGTGCCTGCGGCCTGGAGCACCGGTTTGGCGGTGGCCCTCATCGTTGGACTGGCCGTCTTCGGCGCGACCCACCTGCTCGAGGGACACCAGCAGGCGAGGTTCTCGGACCAAATCGCAGACGTGCGGACACTGTCAGACGAGGTGCGGGCGCAGCTCGCGAAGCGAGGCTTGGCGGGCCGGCCCCTGCGCATCAACCTGACGCAGCCCGCGTGGTCGGTGGGCGCCGGCGTGATTCTCGAACTGTACAAAGCCGGGGTTCCGGTGTCGGTCACCGGAGACGTCGGGTTCGTCTACGGTCCGGCGCTGGCGCCGACCGGCCGGGAAGTCGCTGAACTGCTGATCGCCGAACGGCCGCCACAAGAGTTGCTGACGGGACCGCCCGCCTTCGAATTCGTTGGTGCGTCTCGCGATGTCTCGATCTATGTGCGCGCGCTGCGTCCCAACGCTGCGGCATTGGCGTCATCTCACACCGCCGCCCAATGTCCCGCCGCGACCTCGCTGAGCGGCAGGCGTTCGAACGACGCCTCGTCGTACTCGACGCGGTCGAGGCGGCCGGTCACATCGAGGCGCGGGATCGCGGTGAGCAGCGCACGCGTGTAACCATGGGCAGGCGCGTCGAACAGTCGATCGGCGGGGCCGAGCTCGACGATCCGTCCTCGGTACATCACCGCGACGCGGCTGCAGATCTGGCGCACGAGCCGCAGATCGTGCGCGATGAAGAGATAGGTCAGGCCCAATCGCTGCTGCAGATCGAGTAAGAGATTGACGACCTGCGCCTGGACCGAGACGTCGAGCGCGGAGACGGGTTCGTCGAGGACGAGAAGCGACGGCTCGAGTGCGAGCGCGCGCGCCAATCCGATGCGCTGCCGCTGCCCGCCGCTGAACTCGTGCGGATAGCGCGCCGCCGCATCCGCGGGCAGCCCGACCAGATCGAACAGCGTGGCGACGCGCGCGTCACGGGCCTGCCGGTTGCCGATCCGATGGATGACGAGCGGCTCGGCGACACTCGCGCCGGCGCGCATCCGCGGATCGAGCGACGAGTACGGATCCTGAAACACCATCTGGAGATGACGCCGCGTGCGGCGCAGTTCCCGCGGCGGCATCGCCAAGACGTTCTCGTCCCGAAATCGCACCTCGCCCGACGTCGGCTCGATGAGCCGCAGTAGACATCGTCCCGTCGTCGTCTTGCCGGAGCCGGATTCGCCGACGAGACCGAACGTCTCGCCCGTCTCGATGCTGAAGGTGACGTCGTCGACCGCGCGCGTCACCGGGCCTTTTCGAAACAGCGAGCCGTGCGCCGAGAAGTCCTTGACGAGATGGCCGACCTCGAGGAGCGCGGTCATGCGCCCGCACCTGGATAAAGAAAGCAACGCACGTCGTGGCCGGGCGCCGCGGCCGTGATCGGCGGCCGCTCGTCGCACGCCTCGAAGCGGCGCGGACATCGCGGTGCGAACGCGCAGCCGATTGGCAGCGAGCCAATCGGTGGCACGGTGCCGGCAATGGCTTCGAGCCGCGTGCCAGGCCGCGCGCCCGGCATCGACGCGAGCAGGCCGCGCGTATACGGATGCGCCGGCGCGTGCAGCACGTCGGCCGTGGGCGCCTGTTCGACGATCCGTCCCGCGTACATGACGGCGACGCGGTCGGCCATTCCCGCGACGACGCCGAGGTCGTGCGTGATGAGGAGGAGCGAGAGGTTGAACGCGCGGCGCATGTCGCGCAGCAGATCGAGAATCTCCGCCTGCACCGTGACGTCCAGCGCCGTCGTCGGCTCATCCGCGATGACGAGTGCCGGCTCGGCCGAGAGCGCCAGCGCGATCATGGCCCGCTGGCGAAGGCCACCGCTGAGCTGATGCGGATACGCGTCCGCACGCTCGTCCGGTCGCGGAATGCGGACCGCGTCGAGCAACTCGATGACACGGCGCCGCGCCGCTGCTCCGCGCGCCAGCGCGTGGACGGCCAGCGTCTCCTCGATCTGCGCGCCAATCGTGTAGACGGGATCGAGCGCGACCATCGGCTCCTGGAAGACGAAGCCGATCCGGCGACCGCGGATCGAACGCATCTCACGCTCGTCGAGATCAAAGACGTTGTGTCCGTCGATGACGACGCGTCCGCCGGTGATGCGGCCGGGCGGCCGCACGAGGCGAACGATCGACAGGGCCGTCACCGACTTGCCGCTGCCGGACTCGCCGACGAGACCGAGCGTCTCGCCGCTGGCGATCGTGAACGACACGCCGTCGACCGCGGGCGCCTCGCGGCCGTCGGCGAGGCGAAACACCGTCGTGAGGTCTTCGACCGACAAGAGGGGCGCAACCCCGTGCGCCGGCTGCGACGTGGCCGGCGCGGGCGCGGGTGGCGTCATGCTCGCATTCTAATCAAGGCCGTGCGTGAATCGGTGGCACGGTGAGCCCGCGACGTCGACTGGACCTCTGTCGCGGGCGGCGCGCCAATTCGGTTTCCCGGTAGAATCGCGCCGTGTCGTCGCCGCGGTGGACGCCCCCCGCCCCTGTCGAGCGCGCGTTTGCCGCCGTGTTCCTGGCCGTTGCGGCCACCGCGTGGGCCGCTCTCACGCTCGCCGAGCTCGACCTCTTCTCGCGCAGACGGCTCATCGCCCTGGCCGCGCCCCTCACGCTCGCGGGCCTCATCTGGATCTGGCGCGATCGGTCATCTCGGTCGGTGGCCGATACCGTCCGCCCGGCGAGTCGATGGTCGGTCGCCGTGCTGTTCATCTGTCTCGCGATAGCCGGCGCGCTGTCCGTGCATCCCGACGAGCCGCTCATCGACGGCGGCGACGCGTCGATCTACGTCAACATCGCGGCAGTCATCCAGCATCGCGGCGGCCTCACGGTCGCCGACCCGATCGTCGCCAACCTCACCGACGCGCAGCGTGCCGCCTTCTTCGATCGCGATCCACAGTGGCCGCACGTCTACAACCTGTTCCCCGGCGGCTTCCAGCTCGCCGAGGATGACGTGCATCTCGGCCCAAATTTCTTTCATCTCCTGCCCGCGGCGATGGCGGGTCTGTCGGCGCTCACGCGATCGACGCACGCGGGACTGCTCGCCACGCCCATCGCCGGCATCCTGGCCGTTCTTGCATTGTGGCTGCTCGCAACGCGTCTGTCGTCGCCGTTTGCGGCCACGACTGCCGCCGCGCTGTTGACGGTGAGCTTCGCGCACATCTGGTTTTCGCGCGTCGCCGTGTCCGAGATGCTGACCGAGTGTCTCGTCGCCTCGGGCCTCTATTTCGCGGTGCGCGCGGCGCAGGAGCGATCCGGACTGTCAGGCGCGCTCGCGGGGGCCGCATTCGGGTTGGCCGCGGCGACGCGGCTGGAAGTGCTCGTGCTCGTGACGCCGCTCGTTGCGGCGTGTCTCGCGCTCGTCGCTCTCCGCCGTCGATGGACGCGCGCGACGACGTGGTTCGCGCTCGCGTTCGTCGCGCTGACGACGCAGGCTGGCTGGCACGCGTGGTTCGTGACCTCGGCGTACACGCGTCGCATCCTCTGGCGCCTGTTCGCAACCGACTGGTGGTTCCGCACGACGACCTGGCTCGTCCCCGCTGTCGTCGTGGGCATCGCACTCGTCGTCTATGCCGTGTGGCGGCCGAAGCCGGCGATGACCGTGCGGCCGTGGATGCGCGTGTGCCTGTCGATCGTGCTGCTCGCGGCCATCGTCCGATCGTGGCCGCACTTCTGGTCCGGATCGTTCGCGCTGCTCGTCACGCCCGCGGGCCTCGTCCTGATGGCGTGCGGCGCCGTGTGGCTCGCGATCGATTCGCACGAGCCCGAGGCGCAGCTCGCCGTCGCGCTTTTCGTCGCGTCGGCCATCGTCTATATCGACGCGCCGCTCGACAGCCGCTTCATGCCGCTCGCCTGGCGCCGCGTCGTGCCCATCGTGCTGCCGCTCGGCGTCTGGTTCATCGCGCATGCGATTGACGTCGTCGGTCGCCGATCCCGGCCGTGGCGATGGATCGCACGCGCGGCCGCCGTTGCGATCGTCGCGGTCGTGGGGAGTCGCAGCCAGCCGCTCGTCGCGGCGTCCGACATGACGGGTGTCTACGAGCAGGTCGCGGCCATCGACGCGTCGCTGCCGGCGCGCGTGGTCGTCGTGACCGATCCGAGCACGCCGGGGCAGCTGGGCCTCAGCCTCTACGGCGTGTTCAATCGCGACGGGCTGGCCATCCGCCACAAGCCCTCGACTGAAGCCGCATTCTCGCAGCTTGCGCGGACGATCGATGCCTCGGGCCGATCGATCGTGCTCGCGGTCGCGCCGCACGCCGTCGACGGCAGCGTCACGCGATACGACTTCAGCGGCTTCGACATCGCGCCGATTGGGAACGCATCGGTCCACTGGAGCGGGATCGAACCCTCGCGCACCACGATTCCGACCGGGCGACGGACGACGGACGTCGCGGTCGAGCTTTATGAGATCGCGCCGCGCCGCACGCATGCCCTGCCGCTCACGATCGACATCGGTCCGAGGGATTTCGGCTGGCGCCTCGGTGGCTTCTACGATGCCGAAGACGTCCGCGGCGTGGGCGCGCGGTGGACGGAGGAGACCGCGGACATCGATCTGCCGCGCATTGCGGCGGCGACGCGCGTGCGCCTGGTGCTGCGTGTGGCGGCGCCGCGGCCCCCGGGCCGGCCGCCAGCGGCGACGACCGTGTCCATCGACGGACGCGTTGTCGGCCTCGCGGCCAATCTCTCGCCGGACTTTCGCGACGTCGCGCTCGCCCTGGACCCGGTCGCCGTCCGGCGCATCCAGGCTGGGCCGACGAAGCTGACGCTGCGGACGCCGCCGTTCGTGCCGGCCGAAGCCGGCGGTGCCGACACGCGGCGGCTCGGGGTCATGGTGGATTGGGTGCGCCTGGAAGTGCAGTAAGATAAGCGTTCGTTCGCATGACCTCCTCCCGGGTCTCGGTCATAGTCCCCGTCTACAACGGCGGGGCATCATTCGACGCCTGTCTCTCCGCCCTGGCGGCACTGGATCCCGCGCCGCTCGACGTCATCATCGTCGACGACTGTTCGACCGACGGCTCGTACGAGCGTGCGGTCGAGCGCGGCTTTCACGTGCGTCGCACCGTGCAGCGCGCCGGACCGGCGGCGGCGCGCAATCTCGGCGCCGAGGATGCGCACGGTGACATCCTGCTGTTCGTCGACGCCGACGTCGTCGTGCCGCCCAACGTTGCCGGCCGTGTCGCCGAGCTCTTCGACGCCGAACCGGAGACGGCGGCGGTCATCGGCTGCTACGACGAGTCCGCGCCAGACCGCGGCTTCTTCACGCAGTACAAGAATCTCTATCAGCGCTACGTCCATCAGCGCGCGCGACGCGACGCGTTCACGTTCTGGGGCGCGTGCGGCGCGATTCGCCGTACGGTGTTCGCGGAATTGGGCGGATTCGACGCCGACTACAGCCGCGCGAGCATCGAGGACATCGAGCTCGGTTACCGGCTGCGCGACGCGGGCTATCACCTGCGGCTCGACCGGACGATCGAGATCACGCACCTCAAGCGCTGGACGCTGACCTCGCTCCTGCGATCCGACATCTTCTATCGCGCGATACCGTGGACGTCGCTGATCCTGCGATCGAAGCGGATGGAACGCGACCTCAATCTTGGCTGGTCGCACCGGCTCGCGGTCGTCGCGTCGTTTCTCGCCGTGCTGTCTCTCGCTGCGGCGATCCGGCGTCCCGATCTGCTCGTCGTCACTGCGGTGTGCGTCTCGCTGCTCGTCGTCCTCGATGCGCGGCTCGGCGCGTACTTCGCGTCGCGCCGCGGCGCGTGGTTCGCGGTTCGCGCCATCGCCTGGCAGTGGGTCCACTACCTGTACTCCGGGCTGGCCTTCGGCGCGGGTCTCGTGCAATACGCCGTGCGGCGCCGCGCCGCACGCGTCCGAGTGGCGCGCTCGAATGCATCCGCCGAATCCGTCTGATCCGGTCGTCGTCGCTGGCGCGGGACCTGCCGGGCTGGCCGCCGCACACACGCTGCTCCGCCTCGGCCGACGGTCGACAGTCATCGAACGGCAGTCCGCGGTTGGCGGTCTCTCGCGGACCGAGCAGTATCGCGGCTATCGCTTCGACATCGGCGGACACCGGTTCCTCACCCAGGTGCCCGAGGTCGAGGCGCTGTGGCATGAGGTCATGGGACGAGACCTCTTGCGCGTCCGCCGTCTGTCGCGCATCCACTACGACGGCCGGTTCTTC
>CALFMR010000269.1 GCA_937880585.1 uncultured Acidobacteriota bacterium | reverse complement strand
GGCGGCCCAGAACTTCGCGATTGCGCCGGGCCTGCTGGCGATTTCGTTCTCGCCGCTGCTCCTGGCGTCGATGAGTCAGGCGATCGGCGCGGGTCACGAGGAAGCCGCGCGCCGCCTTGCGCGCGATGCGCTGCGCGGCGTTGCGGCCGCCGTGCCGTTCGCGGCCATCGCCGCTGGATCGGCCGGCGAGATCGTGCGCATCGTGTACGGCCACGCGTTCGATCCGGCCGCACGTCTCGCGACGCCGTTCCTCGTCGCTGCGATTGCGATTGCCGCCACGACGGTCTCGAGCGCGGTGCTGACGGCCGCGGGACACGCGCGCGTGGCCGCGCGCTGCGCCTGGCCGGTGCTGCCAGTCGCCATCGCGGGCTATCTCGTGGCCGTGCCGCGCTTCGGCGCGATGGGCGCGGCCGTCGTCACCGGCACCGCTGCGGCCGTTGGCGCCACCGTCGCGCTCGCCGCCACACGCGCGACCTGGCGCGTCGCGCCGCCCATCGCGACGTGCCTGCGCGGCATCGTCATCTCGGTGCCCGCCTATCTCGCCGCCGCGTCATGGCCGACGCCCGGGGTGTGGTGGTTTCTGAAGGTCTGCCTCCTCGGCGCGGGTGTCGCGGCTGCATATTTGGCGCTCGGCGAGTGTTCCAGCGCCGAGTTGTCCGCGTTCGCGCGAGCGGTCCGAAGCAGCCGGCACACGGTCGAAGGCGATGTCTGAGACGATGACGTCCTCAACGACTCGCGCTGCAGACACGACCAGCGCCGACTACTGGAGCGAGGTCGCGCGGGCCTGGCAGCATGGCCGCGATCGCACGTGGCGCGCGCACTCCGATGCGGTGAACGCGGCGCTCTGCCGCCGCTGGCTACCGGCGGGCGGCGTGAAGCGGCTGCTCAAGACCGATCTCTTCGACGAGGCCGCCGCTGCCGGCATCGTCCCCGCACTCGCGGACCGCGCAAGGAGCATCTACGCCATCGATACGTCCCGAGAAACGGTTGTCCTCGCGCGAACGCGGTATCCGTCCGTGCGCGGCGCGGCGACCGACGTGCGCTCGCTGCCATTCGCCGACGGGTCGTTCGACGCCGTGATCTCGAATTCGACGCTGGATCACTTCACGCACGCCGGCGACATCACCGCCGCACTGGAAGAGCTCCACCGCGTGCTCACGCCGCGTGGCCGGCTCGTCTTGACGCTCGACAACGCCGCGAACCCGGCCATCGCGCTGCGCAACGCGCTGCCCTTCACCTGGCTCGCGCGCCTGGGACTCGTGCCGTACTTCGTCGGGACGACACTTGGTCCGACGATGGCAGCGGCTGTCCTCGAACGCATCGGTTTTCGCGTCATCGAGGTGACGGCGATCCTGCACTGCCCGCGCGTGCTCGCGGTTCCCCTCGCCCGGCTCGCCGACACCGCCGGCTCGCGATGGGCACCGCGCCTGCTCCGCGCACTGGCGCATTTCGAACACGCCGAACGCTGGCCCACGCGCTTCCGCACGGGCCACTTCGTTGCTGTCCTAAGTGAAAAGATGACACCGCGAGCCCCCGAGCATAGCGAGGGCGGCGAAGCGCCGTAGCGCTGGGGGTGGGGCCCCAGCGCACTGCAAAAAAGTTGACAGCTATCCTGCCGATCTCACTCGCTGTTCTTCGTAATAAGACCGCTCGGTGTTGACCTGCCACAGGTCGTGCGCCGCGCCGCAGACGTTTTCGGCGGCGAGCATGCCGGTGAGCATGGCGTGGTCCTGGTTGTTGTAGCGGTGCATGCCGTTGCGGCCGACCGTGTAGAGGCCGCCGATGCCGTTGAGCCAGCCACGGATGGTCGCGACGTGGGCCTGGTAGTCGGCGTCGTAAACCGGATACGCGCGGCGCTCGCGGATGACGCAGCCGTCCTCGACGTCTTCGGACTGCGCCAGGCCGAGCACGCCGATCTCACGACGCGCCTGTTCGAGCAGTTCAGCGTCCGATCGCTGCCAGAGCGCGTCGCCGACGGTGCAGAAATATTCCATGCCGAGACAGGTGCGCGACTGGTCGGGCACGAGATCGGCGCTCCAGTTCTTGTAGTTCTGGATGCGCCCGACCGAGACGTCCGGCGTGTGGACGTAGATCCAGTTGTCGGGAAACAGCTCGGCCTGCCGCACGATGAGATTGACGACGATGAAGTCGCGGTAGGCGAGGCTCGCCGCGGCGTGCGAGACCGCGGTCGGCACCGGCGCGTCGATGATCGCCACGAGCCGCGAGAGCGGAATGCTGGTGATGAGCGCCGGCGCCGGAAGCTCCCGCTCGACGCCGTCTCGGCGTACTGTGACGGCCGCCACCCGTCCATTCGGCACGTGGACGCGCGTGATCTCCGCGCCGAGCTGCACATCCGAGCCGCCATCGCGAATGATCGACGCGAACCGTTCCCACATCTGGCCGGGCCCGAGCCGCGGATAGAGGAACTCGCCGGCGAGCGACTTCACATCGCGCGCGCCGGTCACCATGCCGCGCACGGCTGTCCAGAGCGAGAGGTTCCGAATGCGCTGCGCGGCCCAGTCGGCGCGGATCTCCGTACACGGCACGCCCCACACTTTCTCCGTGTACGTCTTGAAGAACGTCCGGTACAGGCGCCAGCCGAATCGGGCGACGAGC
>CALFMR010000268.1 GCA_937880585.1 uncultured Acidobacteriota bacterium | reverse complement strand
CGGCGGACGGGGCGGCCGTGGAGGGCAGCAGACCGGACCGGCGAGATTGAACGCGACCTTGTCCGCGCAGGTGAGTTACCGGCGGAACGACGGCGATCGTCCGAACGTGTTTCCGCTGCTCGACGGCACGACACATGGGTCCGCGCTGAGCGTGCCCATTTCCCTGAACATGCGCTACGGCCGGTCGATCCACACGGTCTCGGTGTCGTTCGATCGCCGTGCGTCGACGTCGCTCGGCGCGTTTGCCTTCGTCCAGAACGTCGCGGGCGATTCGGGCATCGGCGGCATCGCGACCGACCCGTTCGACTGGGGCCTGCCGAATCTCACGTTCGGCAGCTTCACGTCGCTCCGCGACGCGGCGCCGTCCGAGCGCACCGACGACACCTGGCAGGTGAGCTACAACTGGACGCGTCCAGCCGCCGGACACACGTTCCGCGGCGGCGTTACCTTCGAGCAGCAGAACGATCGCACGCGTTCGGACGCGAACGCGCGCGGCACGTTCACCTTCACCGGTCTTTACACCGGCGGCGACAGCCTCTTCGCGAACAGCGGCCAGGACCTCGCGGACTTCCTGCTGGGACTGCCGCAACAAGCCACGCGCCAGTTCGGCGCCAGCGCCGACGGCATCTCGACGCCGATCGCGCTCCGCGGCCGGCAGATGAGCGCCTACGTCCAGGACGACTGGCGATGGAAGGCGCACTGGACGATCAACTATGGCGTCCAGTACAACCTGGTGCGGCCGTTCACCGAGGCCGACGGCCATCTCGTGAACCTCGACGCCACGCCGGATTTCACGGCCGTCGCGCCCGTCGAGTCCGGCGATGCCGGGCCGTATAACGGCACGTTCCCCGCTGGGCTCGTCAACACGGACTGGAACAACGTCGCACCGCGCGTGGGCGTCGCCTGGCGCGCGACCAACCGTACCGTCATTCGCTTCGGCTACGGGCTGAGCTACAACACCGGTGCGTATGCGCAGATTGCGCAGCAGCTCGCCCAGCAGCCGCCGTTCTTCGAGACGGGAACGGCCATCGGCACCGTCGCCGCGCCGCTCACGCTCGCCGATGCGTTCGCCGCGACGTCGCCCGATGTCGTCACGAACAACTACGGCATCGAGCGCGACTACCAGCTCGGACTGATTCATCAGTGGAACGTCGACTACAACCGGCAGTTGTCGCAGACGTGGAACGCGGGCGTGACCTACATCGGCACCGTCGGCGCGGATCTCGACATGCTGCGCGCGCCGAATCGCGGCCCCGACGGGCTTCGCATTCCGGATGTGCAGGCATTCACCTGGCAGTCGTCCGAAGGTGCGTCGCGCATGAACGGCGTGTCGTTCCGCCTGCAGAAGCGTCAGTCGCGCGGCGTGTCGGGTGGCCTCGTGTACACGCTGTCGAAGTCTCGTGACGACACGACGGCCACGGGCGGCGGCGCGACGGTCGCGCAGGACGATCAGGATCTGGCCGCCGAGTGGGGACTGTCCAACTTCGATCGTCGTCATCAAGTGACCGGCAACCTGAACGTCGAGCTGCCGTTCGGCCGCGATCACCATTGGCTGAGTCAGGGCGGCTGGCTCGCGGCCATCGCCGGCGACTGGCGGCTGTCGGCGAACATGACGTGGGAAACCGGCACGCCGCTGACCGTGCGGTGCTCGACGTGCGCCTCCGACGTCGCGCAGGGCATCGGCGGCACGCTCCGCGCCGACTACACGGGCCTGCCCATCACGCTCGCCAGTCCGACCATCGACGAGTACTTCAACACGGCCGCCTTCGCCGTGCCCGCGGCGGGCACGTTCGGTGACTCGCTGCGCAACATGGTGATCGGTCCGTCGTCGCACCAGGTGAATGCGCAGTTCACGCGCGACGTGACGCTTGGCGGCACGCGTGGGCTCTCGATCAACGTGAACGCGACGAACCTTTTCAACACGGTGAACTACGCGGCCATCGACACCAACGTCAATTCGCCGACGTTTGGTGAAGTGCTGTCGGTGCGGCCGCTTCGAACGGTGCGCCTCGGCGTGCGCTTCCGGTTCTGACGCGTGAGGACAGGTCATGACAGTCGGTCTCATCGGGAGGTTCTCGTGACCGTTCGACGTCTCGTGGTGTGTGTCGCGGCGGCCGCCGCCGGCGCGTTGTTGCCCGCGCTGCCGTCCGCGCAAGGTCCGGCCCGGTCATCGCTCCAGCAGCCGCCCGCGCGCGTTTTTCGTCTCGGCACGAACGTCGTCCGCGTCGACGTCGTCGTCCGCGACAAGGACGGCCACGTCGTCAATGGCCTCACGTCCGAAGACTTCGCCATCACGGAGGACGGCAAGCCACAGATGATCACGTCGTTCGACTTCGAGCAGATCGCGACCGAACGGCTGCCGGAGCTGACGTCAACGCCCGCGCTGCTCGGCCGCGATCGGCTGCAGAGCGCCGCCGCGCGCGCGGCGACGACCACGCCAGCCGCGACGCCGGCGCCGGCCAACGTCGCGCCCGAGGATCTGCCGGGCCGCCGGTTGATCGTGCTCCTGTTCGACACGAGCTCGATGCAGCCTGAGGAGATCGACCGTGCCGTCAAGTCGGCCAACGACTACGTGGATGCGAACATGTCGACCGCGGATCTCGTGGCCGTGGCGACCGTCGGCCAGACGCTCAGCGTGCTCGGCGATTTCACCGCGGATCGCGCGCAACTGAAGAGCATCCTGGCCGGCTTCGACTCGACGTCCGGCACGGGCTTCGAACAGCCCGCCGCGGCCGATACCGACACGGACGCGACCTCGACCGACACGAGCACGGACACCGACGCCGCCGACCTGCCCCTCGACGACTCCGAGTTCGGCATCTTCAACAACGACCGCCGGCTGCGGGCGCTGCGCGTCTTGTGCGAAGCGCTCGCGCCCATCGAGCAGAAGAAAGCCATCCTCTATTTCAGCGCCGGCATGTCGCGGAGCGGCAGCGACAACCAGGTCGAACTGCGCGCGGTGATCAACGCCGCGAACAAGGCGAACACGTCCATCTATCCGGTCGACAGCCGCGGCCTGACGGCCGTCGTGCCCGGCGGCGCGGCTGGGCGTGGAGGCGGCGGCTTCAGCTCGTCCGCATTCTCAGGCCGGTCCATGCTCAACCAGTTCAGCTCGCTCGGCTCGTCGCAGGAGACGTTGACGACGCTCGCGGCGGATACGGGCGGCGAAGCGTTCCTCGACACGAACGACTTCTCGCCGGCGTTCACGCGCGTGCAGCACGACATGTCCGCGTATTACCTCTTGGGCTACAGCAGCACGAATCCCGCGCAGGACGGCAAGTTCCGGCGCATCTCGGTGACGCTGAAGCATCCGGTCGCCGGCTACCAGGTCGACGCCCGCCGCGGCTACTACGCGCCCACCGATTTCATGCACCTTCGCAAGGAGGATCGCGAGCGGCAGCTTGAAGATCAGATCTCGGCCGCCGTGTCTTCGACGGACCTGCCCGTCGTCGCGTCGACGAGCTGGTTCCGCGTGTCGGGCGATCGGTTCTACGTCCCCGTGTCGGTGGCCGTGCCGGGATCGGCCGTGCACCTGCCCGCCGCCGATGCGAAGGACCGCGGCGAGGCGACGATCGATCTGCTGGGCGTCGTGACCGACGAACAGGGACGGTCGGTCGGCCGCATTCGCGACGCGATGCGCATCCCAGCCGCGCAAGCAGGCGATCTTGCCGGCAAACAGTTGCAGTACCAGTCAGGCGTGCTGCTGCCGGCCGGGCACTTCAAGGTGAAGGTCGCCGCGCGTGAGAACACGGATGGGACGATGGGGACGTTCGAGTTCCCGATCACGATCCCGGACTTGCAGACCGAGCCGGTCAAGGTCAGTCCGGTCGTCTTCAGCACGCAGATCCGTGTGCTCAACGGTGCGGGTCGCGGATTCCGCGGACGCGCGGGCGGCTTCGGCCCTGGCGGATTTGGCCGCGGCTTCGGCGGACCGGGCTTCCGCAGCGAGCGCGGCGGCGGCGCCCAGTGGTCGGCGAATAGTCAGAATCCCCTGCTCCGCGACGGGCAGGAGATCGTCCAGAGCCTGACGCACGTCGCGACGCCCGGTCAGCCGATGTACTTCTACTATGAGGTGTACGACCCGGCCGTCTCGGCGTCCGGCGCACCGAAGATCGACACGAGCCTCGCGTTCTATCGCGGCCGCGTGAAAGTCTTCGAGACGCCGGTCGTCGAACGCACGACGATCGACGCACCGGATCGGCACGCGGTCATCTTCCAGTTCGAGCTGCCCGCCAACGACCTCAAGCCTGGTCTCTACACCTGCCAGGTCAACGTCATCGACGAAGTGTCGGGCCGCTTCGCATTTCCGCGGCTCGCGGTGTACGTGCGAGGGCAGTAGAGGCGCCCTTCACTCCCCAAACGCCGCGATGACGGCTTCGTACCCACGTTGGGCGCCGGCTTCGAGGATCGAGCGGCGGCGCTCGAGTTTGTGGATGGGCCAGTCCGTCACGCGGATCGCCGTCACCTTCGCGTGACCCAGCGGGCCGAGGCCCGAGTCGAGGATCCGCACGAGATCGGCGTACGGAGCCGCGCGCGTCAGGTAGTCGGTCGCGAGACGTGGCGAGATGCGCCGCAGTCGCGGCGCGACGAAGTAGCGATCGAACGCCGAGGGGTGCGGCCGCATGCCCGGGCCGCGCGTGAGCAGCACGAGGACGTGCGTGTAGCCGTCAGCCTCCGCCGCGCGCGCGGGAATCGGCTCGGAGAGCGACGCGTCGAGATACCGCCGCCCGCCGTACACGTGCGGTCCTCCCGCCACGATCGGCATCGTTGCGCTGGCGCGCAGGGCGCCGAAGAGATCGGCTGGTGTGCGGAATCCGTTGAGCGTCACCGCGGCTTCGCGCTCGACATCGGTCGCGACGACGGAGAGCGGGGTCGGATGCGCCAGGACGCGATCGACCGCCAGCGGCTTCCTGCGCGTGGCCACGTCATCGAGCAGGAACCCGAGATCGACGATGGGCCGGCCGACGAGGGCGCGCCGGAGATCGATGAAATGCCGGTTGTTGATGTCCTCGAAGTAGACCGTCGTGCCGACGCCGGCCTGGCCCGCGAGGAAATAGGCCGCGTTGATCGCGCCTCCTGACGATCCGTAGACGGCGTCGAACGCGTGCGTCAGGTGCAGGTCCTCGAGCGCCCACACCATGCCGGCCGAAATGACACCCCGCATCGCGCCGCCCTCGACGGCGAGTGCGATACGCGCGCCATCGTCGTGCGGGGGACGGCTGCCGCGGACGGCCCGTGCGCGGAGCAGATCGATGAGTCGCGGCGCGGTCACGGCGCCGTGCGCGGCGCGCGTCGAGCGTGAGTCCGCCGCAGCGCGTCGCCGAGCGACGCGTACGAGGCGGTGAGCATGCGCGTGATTGAGGGCCAGTCCGGGTCGACGCCGCCTTCGCCGCTGAGCGCCAACGCATTTGCGCGCTGAAGCGCCGCCTCCATCACGAGGCCCGCCGACACGTCGTAGCGCAGCGCCAGCTCATCGGCGATCGGCTCGGCGACGTCTTCCTGATCGATGCCTGGGGTGCGCGGCGCGATCCAGGCCGTCAGCTGCGCGGTCGCGACGGCCGCCGGATCGAAGGACGCCGACGTCCAGGCCTTCTCGTCTTCGGCCGCCTCCTGCAGATCGGGGAGCAGCCGCTCGTATTTCTCCCGCTGTCCGACGAACGAGAGCGTCGCGTGCGACAGCGGGTAGGCCGCGCGAGCGGCGCGGAACCAGGTGTAGCCGTGCAGGTCTCGGAGCAGTAACACGGTGTTGAAGTACACGCCGAAGTCTTCGCGCGCCGCCGCGGACTGCCAGATGGCGGCCTCGTGCGTGGCCGCCGCCGCCGGGTCGAACGCGCCCGGATCCCGGCTGCTCGCCGGCTCGGCGAAGAAGCCTACGTAGATTACCGCGCCGAGGAGTGCCAACATGAGGAGGCGGCCCGGTCGCAGCATGGCGCCGATTCTAGCGCAGCGCCCCCGCGCCGTTCCCGAGGAGATTGCCCATGAGTGACCAGGAGTTCACGGTCCGCCGGACCGACGACGAGTGGCGCGAGCAACTCGCGCCCGACCAGTACGCCGTCTTGCGTCAGCACGGCACCGAGCCGCGCGGATCCAGCCCGCTGAATGTCGAGAAGCGGGCCGGGACGTTCGTGTGCGCCGGCTGCGGGCAGCCGCTCTTCGACTCCGGCACCAAGTACGAAAGCGGCACGGGCTGGCCCAGCTTCTACGCGCCAGTCGACGGCTCGGTTGCCACGAGCCTCGATGAATCGCACGGCATGCGCCGCGTCGAAGCACATTGCAGCCGCTGCGGCGGCCATCTCGGCCACGTGTTCGACGACGGCCCCAAGCCGACCGGTCTGCGATACTGCATGAACGGCACGTCGATGAAGTTCCGGCCGGGGTGGCCGGAGGATCCCGCACGGGATGCGATTCCGGATCGATAAAACCGTCCTTCGCAGGATGAACGAGGCGCTGAAGGGACTCTAGATGCCGATGCGTGTGCCGGATCGGCACGTCGTGCTCGGCACGCCGCTCGTGCCGCCGTTTCCCGCTGGACTCGAACAGGCCGTGTTCGGCCTCGGCTGCTTCTGGGGCGCCGAGCGCAAGTTCTGGCAGACGCCGGGCGTCTACACCACGGCCGTTGGATATGCGGGCGGCCACACGCCGAATCCCACATACGAGGAGGTGTGTTCGGGTTTGACCGGTCACGCCGAGGTCGTGCTCGTCGTGTTCGATCCGGCGAAGGTGTCCTACGACGATCTCCTGCGCGTCTTCTGGGAGAGCCACGATCCGACGCAGGGCATGCAGCAGGGCAATGACGTCGGGACCCAATATCGCTCGGCGATCTACACGTCGTCAGACGCCCAGCGCGCGTCGGCCGAGCGGACGCGCGCGGCCTACGCGGCCGAGCTCGCGCGGCACGGCTTCGACGCCATCACGACCGAGATCGCCGACGCGCCGCCGTTCTACTACGCCGAGGACTATCACCAGCAGTATCTCGCCAAGAATCCCGGCGGCTACTGCGGTCTCGGCGGCACCGGCGTACGCTGCACCGCGTGACGATGGCCGGTCATCGTCCGGCGCCCTCGCCCGACGTCATTCGTCACCAGCGTCTCGCCCGCCGCATCGCCATCGCGAGCGTGTGGACGAGCGCCGTGCTGGCCATCGTGAACCTGGCCGTCGGTGTCATGGCCGGCTCGACGTCGGTCGTGGCGGCCGGCTTCGAAGCGCTGGGCGACGTGCTCGCGGCAGCGGTCGTCCTCGCCGGCCTGACGTTCGCCGCGCGTCCCGCTGATGCCGAACATCCGTACGGACACGGCCGCGTCGAGACGTTGGCCGGACTCGGCGTCGGCCTGCTGCTGATCCTTGGCGGCGCCGGGATCGCATATCGATCGGTCGCCATTGCCGAGGCGACGACCGGCCCGCCGGGCCGAGCGGCCATTCGGGCGCTCGTCTTCGTCATCGCGGTGCGATCGACGATGGCCGTGATCAAGTTCCGCGCAGGACGACGCAGTGGCAGCACGAGCCTCGTGGCCGATGCGTGGAACGACTCGGTCGACATCGTCGGCGCCGCCGCCGCGCTCGCCGCGGTGGGCCTCGCGCGTCTGGATCCGACGCGCTTCCTGGCTGCCGATCACTACGGCGGCTTCGCTGTCGGCATCATCGTCGTCATCACCGGCGTGCGCGTGGTGCGCGACGCGTCGATGGACCTGATGGACACGATGCCCGACCCGGCGTTGACGGAAAACCTACGCGCCATCGCCCTCGCGGTGCCGGGCGTGAAGGCCGTCGAGAAGCAGCGCGCGCGCAAGACCGGCCTCCAATATCACGTCGACCTGCACATCGAGGTCGACCCGGAGATGACGGTCCGCGCCTCCCACGAAATCGCACACGACGTCGCCGCCCGCATCCGCGCCGAGCTCGCCTGGGTCGCCGAGGTGCTGGTACACATCGAGCCAGCGCCTGAGCACTGACGCTGGTCGAGTTAGAAGTGTGAAGCCGGAAGCTAGAAGTGACCTCACGCGAAGCCGCTCACACAAAAACGCGAAGGGTCTCACGCGAAGCCGCGAAGCCGCGAAGGAAGAGCGGTCGTTGTTTGGAAGGGATGCGGACGTGCGAACCTGGAACGGCGCGCCGAACCGGTCGCGCCCGGGAACCCGAACGGGGAACCTGGCACCCCCTCGAACCGGAAACCCTCGTCGAACCCGGAACCCGGTCGAAGAACCTGGCACCTCCAACCCGGAACCCGGAACCCGGAACCGACTATCTATCTACTGAAAGGTGTCACAGGCTTTAATATCCCCCGTGTCCATCCCTCTCTTGAACCATTCGACTCGTTGGGCTGAGGAGCCGTGCGTAAACCGTTCCGGCGCCACTCTCGAGCCCGACATCCGCTGGATCCGGTCGTCCCCAATCGACGCCGCCGCGTTCAGTCCTTCCTCGACGTCGCCCTGTTCGAGGATGTTGCGTTGCGCCGTCGAGTGGCCCCAGACGCCCGCGTAGCAATCGGCCTGCAGTTCGAGCCGGACCGAGAGATCGTTCACGCGGCTCGGGTTCGCGTCCTGTGCCTGTCGCACGGCCTCTTCCGTGCCGAGCAGCTTCTGCACGTGATGGCCGATCTCATGCGTCAGGACGTAGGCCTGCGCGAAGTCACCGCTCGCGCCGAACTGCTGGCGCAGCTCGTCGTAGAAGCCGAGGTCGATGTAGACGCGTTCGTCGGCGGGGCAGTAGAAGGGACCCGTCGCCGACTCGGCCATGCCGCATGCCGACTGGACGTCATCACGGAAGAGGACGAGCTTCGCGTGCCGATAGCGCGAGCCGAGAATCTGCTGCCACGTGTTCTGCGCGTCGTCGAGGACGAACGACACGAAGTCGACCATGCGCTCGTCTGCCGGAGAGGTCGAGCCGGGCGCCGTAGGACCTGGCGTGTCGATGGCTGCTGGTCCGCCGCCGTCGGTATCGAGGACCGACAGAAAGTTCTGTCCCGTCAAGAGGCTCAGCGCGAAGAGAATGACGACGCCGCCGAGACCGATCGGCGCGACGCGGCGCATGCCGAAGCCGCCGCTGCCGCGACGATCTTCGATGTCCGCGCTTCGGCCTCGTGATGTCCAACGCATGGCGACGCCCCTTGGTGGAACGGTACACTAGCATAGGCGTTCCGCTCCGAGGGAAGGAGTCCTGCCATGATTCGCAAGATCCGCGAGGGCATGTACCGTCTCTACTCCAGCAAGCCCGATCCCAAGACCGGCCACCGCCGGAACCTCGGCACGTTCCGCACCCGAGCCGCCGCCGAAA
>CALFMR010000267.1 GCA_937880585.1 uncultured Acidobacteriota bacterium | reverse complement strand
GCGTGCCCGTCCTCATCGCCGACACCTTCACCCACAGCCCCGCGCGCCCGACCGGCGACGAGCGGAAGACCGCCTGTTCGTGAGCGGCGTCGAGCCGGTATCGGAGTTCCTCGAGGATTTGAGGGGTTGAGGCACGGTCAACTGCTGCTGCACGACCGTGGCGAACATCCTCCGGCCGACGTCCTATCGCTCCAACAACGCGCGCTTGAACACGTTCGCGCGATGGTAGTCCAGATAGGCGCCCTGCTCGCGCGTGAATGCCCCGACCCGCACGCTCTCATCGATGCCCCACGCATCGAGGAGCTTGGTCCGGACTTCCGGAACCAGCACGAGTTCCTGGCTCGCGGAAAACGTGATGTAGCCCTCATCGAACAGGTGGTCGATGTGCGGCGACAACAGAAGACCGTTGGCCCCATCCAGGCGTTCGGTGTCGGTCGCGTCGCGCCATGGCTTGATGTGGCTCGCCTTCAAGTGTCTGGGCTCGTCCACGCCCGTGACGCGGCAACGCTCTTCCCTTAGCAGCACGTTGGCCCTGAAGACACCCTGGCCGCGGCGCGCGCGGACGATTTGATCTCGAAACGTCGGTCCGGGGAGCGTGCGATTCGCGGATGGCGGTGTGGTCTCAGGCGCTTCCACGGTCTGAAACGCTGCGACGGTCGCGTACGCATCCCAGTAAGCCTGGCCGATGAGCGCGATGAGAGCGTCCGCCATCGCCTGGGGAACTTCGGCGAGATAGACCGATTGCAACCCGTCACCAGTCGGCTGCAGCGGTGAATACCTGACGGGCAGGAACGGTCGGATCACTGACGCATGATCCTTTGGCCGGATTTGATTCTCGAGTACGCAATAGTCGACCGGTACGAACCAGCCTTCCCGGGACCAGTTCGCGCCAGCGCTCCCGAAGTCCGGCTTCGGCCCGGTCTGGACGTCACCGGTCACGACGCCGATCGCCTTGATGCGGGTGTCGCAGAACGAGAACACGACGTTGCCCGGCGACACCTGTCGCATGTTCTCGTAGAACTGATTGCGGGCGCCGTTCGCGTTCTGCTTCGGCGACCACATGAAGCTCCCGCGGACTTCGGCCCGATACGTCTGGTTCTGGTTCACCCACCAGTACCGCATCGTCGCGACTGCAGGCTCCGACTATACGCCTGACGTGCCGCGTGCAACTCGCTGGGCCCTTATCGGCACAGGCGCCCAGGTCTCCAAGCGCCGATGATCGATCTCTATCGTGTGCGCGACGCCTCTATCGGGCAATCCGGGCGCGCCGCTGGCCCGCGCGGCCGAGCGACCGTTTGTGCGAGGCCCGCGCGCTCAAGGAACGGCGCGCGGTATCGTCACTACTGGGTCGTCATGCGCCGCATCCATGTCGAGTCATCCAGCATCGCCAGTGTCGGCTACGACGCCGCCGAGGTCACGCTCGAAGTCGAGTTCGTGACCGGACGCGTGTACCGCTACATCGGCGTCCCGGCCTGGCTCCACGACGCCTTCCTTGCTGCCCCGTCGAAGGGACAGTTCTTCAACACGCTCATCCGGGACCGCTACATCTACGACGAAATCACACGCGACGCGGGCCGATGACGCACCGCGGCCGCGTGGGGACGTGGCGCACCCGCCGGCTCACGCGGTCTGCAGCCCCAGCCAGCCCGCG
>CALFMR010000266.1 GCA_937880585.1 uncultured Acidobacteriota bacterium | reverse complement strand
GCGCGCCTCGAGCCGGTCGATGCTGAGCAGCTCGTCGCGCAGCGGCTTCGCGTCGGCCGGATCCGCGCGTCGCCAGCGCCATGGCGTCAGCCGCATCACGAGAAGAACGGGCCGTGAGCGAGCAACGCGGCCAGCACCGCCGCGCCGATGGCAATCGCGACGACGAGCAGACGCTGCCGCGCACGGCGCTCGTGCGCGCGTCCGCGCGCGAGCCAGGCGTCCCATCGCTGTTGGAAGCCAGCGTCCGGCTCTTCGCCGCATGCGATCGGGCGCGCCGGCGGCGTGGAGGATAGCGGGGCAGCGGTCGACATTCGGCCCTCCTGGTGCGCTTTGGTGAGGGCTGAGGGCCGGAATCGGCCGCAGGGCTCAGGAAAGCTCGAAACCCGACTCGAGAGCGGTCGGTCCGACGCCGGTTCGTGCGAGTCCGGCTGGTGCCTTGGTGAGATGAAGGGGCCGGTCGGCCGCCGATCTCAGGAAAGCGAAGTGATGATCGAGTATACGCCGGGGCGGGTTGTCGGCGCTCGTTCAGACCGCACGAACGCGCGTGAGTGCGCCCTCCGCCCGGCTGCACCCGATCGCCTGCCTCGTGCGTATTGTCTGCAGAAGATGCTGACGGCGCGCCACGAGAGACGTCGGATATCGTGGTGGCCGATGGCCATGCACCGCCCGCGACGCCCGCTGGCGGTCCTCGCTTGCGCCGGCGCCATCATCGTCGCTGCCGGGACGCTGCGCGCCCGGCCGGTGCAGACCGACCTCGATGCGCTCATGGCCGACGTCCTGGCGCGGCGCGACGACAACTGGGCGAAGCTGCAGCAGTACGTCCTCGACGAGCGCGACGCGTTCGACCTGCGTGGGCCCGGCGGCGTGCCGCTTTGGGGTGAACGGCGCGACTACACGTGGTACATCCGCGACGGCTTCTTCGTGCGCAGTCCCATCAGCGTCAATGGCGCGCGCGTGTCGGACGCCGATCGCGCCAAGGCCGAGGCCGACTATCTCGAGGGCGTGAAGCGGCGCGACCGCGAGGATCGCGAGAAGCAGCGGCCCGGCGATGACGCGGCCGTGGCGTCGGACGCGACGCCACACGCAACGCGCGACGCGTCGGGGCTCGACATGAGCGGGCTGCTGACCGAGACGCGCCGGCCCGGCTTCGTCGACGCCGCCTACTTCCTTCGCTTCAAGTTCGAGCCCGGACGCTACGCGTTCGTCGGCCGCGAGACGCTCGACGGCCGCACCGTCCTGCGCATCGAGTACTACCCGACGGCGCTCTTCCGCGACGGCGAGCGCGGGAAGCGCGACGCCGGCCATGACGATCGGTCCGCCGAGGATCGCCGCAGCGACGAGACGATGACGCGGCTGATGAACAAGGTGTCGCTCGTGACGCTGTGGGTCGAGCCGACCGCGCGGCAGGTTCTCAAGTACACGTTCGACAACATCAACATGGACTTCCTGCCGGCCGCGTGGCTCGTCCGCATCGACGACCTCCACGCGTCGATGCGGATGAGCGAGCCGTTTCCGAACGTCTGGCTGCCGGCCGGGATCGACATGACGTTCCGCGCGCTCACGGCCGCCGGCCCGGTCAGCGCTCGCTACCGCGTCGATTACGACGACTATCGGCAGGCGACGACGAGCGGTCGCATCCTGCCGCCGGCGCGATGATCGGACTTCCGGCGATCGCCCTCGCCGTCGCGCTCGGCCTCGCGCAAGTGCCGGCGCCGCCGCTTCAGGCCAGCGAAGTCATCGCCGCCATTCGCGTTCATGGCAACACGGCGACTGCCGACGCGGACATCGTCACGATCTCAGGTCTCGTCGCCGGCGCGCCGTTCACCGACGCGGCGCTCGCCGATGCGCGACGCCGGCTCGAAGCAACGCACCATTTCGAGCACGTCGACGTCTCGAAGCGGTACGCATCGATTGCGGATCTCTCGCAGGTGCTCGTGGTGATCGTCGTCGACGAAGGCCCGGTCAGCGTCGACTGGAGCGGCACAGGCGATGCGACACCCGCCGTCATGCGCCGTCGAGGCCTCGGTCGTCATCTCATGTTCCTGCCGATCGTCGACGCCGAAGATGGATACGGCGTTACATATGGCGCGCGGCTCGCGTACATGGACGTCGCTGGCCACGGCAGCCGGTTGTCGTTTCCGCTCACGTGGGGCGGAACGAAGCAGGCGGCCGTCGAGCTCGACCGGCCACTCGCGTCCGGGCCGTTGACGCGCGTGCAGGTCGGCGCCGGTCTCGACCGCCGGCGCAATCCCGCCTTCGACGAAGACGATAGCCGCCGTCGAGTGTGGGCGCGTGCCGAACGTCGCCTCGGACCCGTGCGCGCCGGTGTCACCGGCGATCGGCAGCACGTGTCGTTCGCGGCGCGACGCGACGAGGTCACGTCGTATGGAGCAGACGTGACGTTCGATACGCGCGTCGATTCCTTGTTCCCTCGCAATGCCGTTGATCTGTCCGCGTCGTGGACCGCGCGGCACGTCTCACCCGGCAGCGTCGTGCATCAAGCGACGCTCGACGGCCGCGCGTACGTGGGCCTCATCGGTCAGTCGGTGCTCGTCGTCCGCGCGTCGCGAGAAGCGGCTGATGGCACGCTGCCGCCGTACCTGCAGCCACTCGTCGGCGGCTGGGAAAACCTGCGCGGCTTCGCGGCGGGCGCGTTCGCGGGCGACACGGCGGTGACAGGATCGCTGGAACTGCGCGTGCCGTTGTCGTCGCCTCTGCGCGTCGCGCGCTTCGGCGTGAGTGCGTTCGTCGATACTGGCACGGCATACGCGCACGACGCACGTCTCGGCAGCCAACCCATGCACGTCGGCGTCGGCGGCGGCGTCTGGTGGACGGCCACCGTGTTCCGTCTCGGCATCTCGGCGGCGCACGGTCTCGGCGCATCCACGCGCGTGAACTTCGGCGGTGGTCTGGATTTTTGACGTCCAATCGCGTGGGTCGTCGCCTGCCCATCCTTGGGCACGACACGCGCGATCAGTCCTGACATATCGCCGGACCGGCCGCAGCATCCGCGCGTTACATCGTCGTCGCATGCGCGGCACTTTTCTTGCTGACTCACCGTATCGCCCGTGTGCGCGGCGGTACCGACGTTCCGCGGCGACTCGTCGCGGGAGGTCGGCATGTTTTCGACCGCGGTCAGACCCGCCCCTCTCACACTCCACACCCGGCCGCACCGCCATCCGTTGTGTCTCGCGGATGTTCGCGTGCTGGCGCTCATGCTCCTCGCGGCATTGGCGCTGGCGACGCGGGTCTTGTCGCTCGGCGCAAACGGCCTGGCCGAAGACGAGATGGACAAGTTGCACGGCGCGGAAGACTACCGGCAGGGAGTCTTCACCGCGGACGGCGAGCACCCCGCGCTCATGAAGCTGGCGGTCGCCGCGTCGCTCGTCACAGCCGACGCGTGGAACCGCGCGGCACACGTTGTCGGTGCCCGGCCGATCTCGATCGAAGCAGCCGTACGTCTGCCCAACGCGCTGGCCGGCGCGGCGACGACCGTCGTGCTGTATCTGCTCGTCGAACAGTTCTTCACGCCATTCATCGCGCTGTGCGCGGCGTGGTTCTGGACGTTCGATCTCGGCGCCGTCGCGACCAGTCGGATCGCGAAAGAAGACACCTTCGTGCTGCTGTTTCTGCTGCTCGCGGCGCTGTTGTACGAACGCGGCAAACGCGTTGGCATCGCGTCGCCGCGTGTGGCCCAGCGGTGGTTTGCCGCGGCCGGCGCGGCCTTCGGGCTGATGATGGCGTCGAAGTATCTACCGTACCTGTTCGGCATCCACGTCCTGTACTTCCGTGCTGCCGAGCCGCATCCCGGCCGCAATCGTCCGGACAAGCCGGTCTACTTCGGTGCGATGGCGGCGGGATTCCTGATCGCGAACTTTCCGATCCTATGGCCGGGCAACTGGGCGACGATCGCGACCTTCCTCGACGGCCACGCCGTCGAGCACTCCGGCTACGTGTTCCAGGGAGTGCTCTGGCCGAATGCGCTATGGCTCACGCCGCGCGGCCTGCCCGTCTGGTTCTATCTCGCCGACCTCGTGACGAAAACGCCGCTCGCCGTGCTGGCCGCTATCGCTGTGGGCCTCGTGGCGCTCGTCGCGCGGCGCCGCGAACGCGGCGGCGTGTTCGTCTGGACGTTCCTGTTGTTGACGCTCGTGCCGTACTCGCTCGTCGCGACGAAGTTCCTGCGCTACTTGCTGCCGACGCGCGCGATGCTCGACATCATCGCCGCGCTCGGCGTCGTCTGGGTGATGGATCAAGCGGCGCATCGCGCACTACGCTGGCGCATGCTCGCTGCAGCGGGTGGTGCGGTCGTGATGCTGACGCCGGCCGTCGCGTGGGTCCACGCGCAGCCATTCGTCAGCCTGTATCGCAATGCCCTCGGCACCGCGCTCGCGCCGTCGACGCTCTGGTTCCCCCCTGATGAGCTGTACGACGCGGGGCTGCGCGAGGCTGTCGAGGCCGTGGCGGCGCGCGCGCCGCGCGGGGCGGTCGTCGTGACCGAAGCGCCGGCCGTGGCGGCGTTCTACGCGGCCAGGGACGAGCGACCGGACCTGCTCGTCCGATACCCCGAGCCCGGCGATCCGCAGTCCTCCGAGTGGTTCATCGTGCAGCCCGGCCGGATCTATTTCGAGAATCGCACGATGATCGATCGCGCGCGTCAATCGGCACCGATCGTCGCCGTCGACGTCGATGGCTTCCGCGGGGCCGAGGTGTACCATGGCGGCCGTGACGATCGTCGCGGGCCCATCGTCGAGACGACGACGATCTGGCGGCGGCCGGGCGACGCGCCCGCGGCCGTTCGCGTGACCATGCACACGTCGGCGGTCGCTGCAGCCGGCGGGTAGCGGTCGGCTGGTCGGTCATCGCCGAGGAGCGTCCATGGATCTGGCAGCTATCTATCTGCGCGACATCATCGACACGTTTCGTCGTTATCGGCGTCTCGGCGAAGCCGCGCTGGCGCAGGCGTCCGATGCCGACCTCGTCGCGCAGATCGACGACGAGGCCAACAGCCTCGCCATGATCGTGCATCACATCGCGGGGAACCTGCGGTCGCGCTTCACGGACTTCCTCACGGCCGACGGCGAGAAGCCCGACCGTGACCGCGATCGCGAGTTCGACATCGTCAACCCGACGCGCGCGGAAATGCTCGCGCAGTGGGAGACCGGTTGGTCGATCCTCACCGGCGCGCTCCAGACGCTCACGCCGGCAGACATGACGCGGACCGTCCACATTCGCGGCGAGGCCTTTGTCGTGGCCGAAGCGTTGAACCGGTCAGCCGCGCACATCGCCTATCACGTCGGTCAGATGGTGCTGCTCGCCAAGCACTTCGCCGGCCCACGCTGGACGTCGCTCAGCATTCCGAAGGGCCAGTCGCAGGCCTACCGCGTCGGCACGTTCAAGCAGGACATCATTCCGCTTCCGACAGATCTGAAGCCGCGCGCGTAGCGGGTCGCGGTCGCGTTACACCAGCGACGGCATCCGCGGCAGCGTGATGCGCCGCAGGCGCATGCCTTCGTGAATCAGCCGGATCGCCGCGGCGACGACCGCGCCGACCAGCACGAGCTGGATGACGCCGTTCACGAGCGCCGGCAGGGTCGCTGGCGCCGCATCCGATCGGACCAGGACGACGAACGATCCCACGCGCATCAGTACGAGCGCGAGTACCAGCGTCGCGGCCTGACTGACGAGGCGTGCAATCGTTTTCGCGCGCGTGCGATACGGCTGCACGAGATCGAGCACGTTCAGCAGCATCGACCAGAGCATGAGGGCGAGGATCGGCAGATAGGCCACCTGCCAGCCAGGTCCGAGCGACAGGAACGACGCGGACGGGCCGAGCACCAGCGATGCGGAGTGGCGCGCGGCAATCCACCAGCAGGCGCACGCCGCCGTGACGAGGAATTCGATGGTGACGTTGAACCGCGACACGCCGGTCCCTTCGCGCGGGACAGGCGGCAGCGAGCGCGGATTCCACCCCGACAGGTTGCACGCCCGCGGCGCGACGAGATCGATGACGATGAACACGCCGGTGATCCAGCCGAACGTCGCGATGAGCACCGAGGGAAGGCGCTGCAGGATGCCGAGGCTCGCATGAATGCCGGCGCCGGTGGCGGAGAAGGCCACCGCTACCGCGGCGTTCACGACGACGCAGGCAACGAGCGCGATCGCGAGGATGCGGATGTACATCGGATACACGGTCGGGCCGATGAGGTAACGCGTCGGCCGATAGCGCGCGGCCAGGAGCATCGGGTGGCCGTAGGCCTGCAGCAATTCCGCCGCGTCGTCGTCGGAGAGCTTGCCGGTGAAGTCCGGCATGCCCTTGTCCATGAACG
>CALFMR010000265.1 GCA_937880585.1 uncultured Acidobacteriota bacterium | reverse complement strand
AGCACGCCCGAGACCGCCGTGAACGCGCCATCGGTCCCCGAGAGCAAATCGCGGACGTCCGACTCGTTGTTGGCGAGCGCGGTCGTGAGCGTGTTCGTGTCGAGCGACAACGTGCCGTCGCGCTGGAACTCGACGCCGATCTCCGAGAGCCGCGTCAGCGCGTCCGATCCGTGCGCGCCGAGGAGCGTCGACCGCAGGCTGCCGCTCAACTGCCGCAGGAGCGCGTCGCGGCCGATGCTGGACGCGTCGCCCTGGGCCGCCGACGTGCGCTGATCGTTGATGAACGATGCGATGTCGTTGTACGACTTGACGAACGCGTCGAGCTTCGCGGCGAACGCCGAGCTGTCCGACGTCACGCCGATGTGCACGGTCGTGTTCGGATCCTTCGCGTAGGCCGTGAACGTGACGCCGGGGATGACGTTGGTGAACGTGTTCGAGCTGCCCGTGACGGCGATGTTGTTGACGAGCAGGGACGCGTCCGAGGCGTTGACGGCGTTGTCCTCCGCCGAATCGCCCGAGATGCCGTTGCCGTCGGTATCGGCGAACGTCACGCCGGTGCCGCAGGTCAGCCCGTTCGTGACCGTGAAGCCGTTCGCCTGGCCGCTGAGCGACCCGGTGAGCGTCAGCCGGTAGGCGTCCGTGCCGGTCTGAATCACGGCCGCGCGCACGCCGATGCCGTCGGTGCCGTTGATGGCGTCGGCCAGCCCCTGCAGCGTGACGTCGCCGGCGACGGCTACGGCGACCCCGCCAATCGTGAGCGATCCGCCGCTCGCCACCACGGTCGTCGACGCGTCGGGTGAGACCGACGTCGACGCGGTCACCTGCGCGCGTGCAAGGTCGTTGACGATGACGTCGTAGTCGCCTCCAACGGCCGTGCCCGTCGTCGAGACGGACACCGCCGACGGCGCACTCGACTGCGCGGTGAACGACGACGTGGTCGACAGGTCCGCCAGGTCCTGGGCGGCCGATTGCAGCGTGGCGACCTGCGACGTCAGCGTGCCGTAGGTCGTGACCTGCGACTGCAGCGCCGACTGCTGCGTCTGCAGCGCGGTCAGCGGCTGGCTGGCCTGGTCCATCAGCGCGTTCAACACCGTGTTGAAGTCGATGTCGTTGAACCCGCTGAACGTGATCGTCGATCCCACGGGGAGTCCTTTCGAGCAAACTACGACCGTCGAACGAGGAACTTTTGAACTACGGACTGCGTGCCGAATCGTGCAGGCCGGACACGGCTCTCGCCAAGACCGGCCGCTTGATGTATCGGCGCGATCGACCTGGCTGCTTATCCCGCCGAAACCGCGCGGCGAACGTGGAACCCAATCCTTCAGGCTTCTGGCTTCGAACGTCTGACTTTCGCGAACGTCGCGTCAGAAACGCGCACGCCCGCACGAGGCGGGCGTGCGTGTGAGGGAGTCGCGTGGGATGGACGGCTGGCGACGCCCACCCGGCGCGTGAAAACCTACCGCAGCAGCGTCAGGACCGCGCTGCTCTGGCTGTTCGCCTGGGCCAGCGCCGCGAGGCCGCTCTGCGTGAGGACGCTGTAGCGCGTGAGGTTCGCCGACTCTTCCGCGATGTTCGCGTCGCGGATTCGGCTTTCGGCCGCGCTCGTGTTGACGATCTGCGACTGCGCGAGTGACGTGGCGAACTGGAGCCGGTTTTCGAGCGTGCCAACCGTGGCCTGCGCGGTGCCGAGCTTGGTGACCGCGGTCGCGACGTCCGACACGGCCGTGGCCGCGTCCGCCGCGTTGGCGATGGTCGAGGCGTTGATTCCCAGCGACGTGGTCGAGACGCCGCCGATGGTGCCGCCGATGACGCCGTTCGTGCCGTCGTTGCTGACGAACACCGAGAAGCCCTGGTCGGACGTCAGGCCGGCCACGTTCGCTTCACGATCGATTTCCCCGAGGACGTCCTGGAACTCCTTGTTGAGCACGTCGCGGTCGACCGACGAGCTGGACGAGGCCGACTCGGTGGCGAGCGTCGAGAGACGATCGAGTAGCGTCGAGATGTTGTTGAGCGCGCCGTCCTTGATCTGCAGCGTCGAGAGACCGTCGCCGGCGTTGCGGACGCCCTGGTTCAGGACGGCCTGCTGCGAACGATAGGTGTTGGCCACGACGAGACCGGCCGCGTCGTCGCCCGACCGGTTGATGCGGTAGCCGCTCGAGAGGCGGGTGAGGGCCTGCTGCAGGCCGATGTTGGTCGTGTTGAGGTTCGCCTGGGCGTTGGTCGCCGAGACGTTGGAAACAACTGAAAACGAAGCCATGAAACTGTCCTCCTTGAAACGATCGGCCGGCGTCCCTGCCAGCCGCCCGCGGCGACCGCCGTCAGGCATGGAGGTAATCGGAGGGGACCTCGGAAGCTTTAGGGACGAGGGTTCCGGGTTCCTGGGTTCAAGGTTCCAGGGTTCGGGTTCCGGGTTTCGGGTTCACTGGTTCCGGGTTCGGGGGTTCCATGTTCTTCGCGTCTTCACGTCTTCGCGTGCGCGTCTTCTCCTGCGGGGTTCCGGGTTCTGCGTGGTTCGGCGCGGCCCTTCGGGCGCGCCGGGTTTCGGGTTCCAGGTTCGGCTACTTCGTCAGCTTGAAGATCCGCAGCGTGGGGCCTGGCTGGCCGTTGGTCGGGACGAAGACGGCGTCCTCGGTGGTCTGCGCGAACAGCGCCCGATAGCGGGCAAAGGCGTCTCGACCGGGGGGTGCCGGCGCGAAGGCGGCTTGGTAGCCGTCGGTGGACACGACCAGATACGTAAAGCCCTCCGATACGTAGCCTTCGTATGAGTGATCGAGTACCGACCGGAAGTGTTCCGAGGGGTACGTTGGCGGCAGTAACAGGACGCGCGACTCGATCGCGATCTTCGAGCCGGGCGGGATGTGGCTGACGATCCACGCGTAGGTCTCGTCCATCGTACTCGTGCGCGCGATCATCTGGTCGAAGGCGATCGATCGCGACGTCGGGACGACGGCCACGGCCAGCGTCAGCGTCGCGGCCGCGATCGGTGCCGTCCAGAAGCGTCGCGGTCGAAGCAGGCGCACGAGACCTGACGCGACGACGATGACGCCGATGGCGGCGAAAAGGCAGGCGAACGGCAGGAGCGGCAGCGTGTAGCGGCCGTAGATCTGAAAGCTCCTCGCCATCACGATGAAATAGATCAGCGGGCAGGCGAGCGTGAGCATCCATCGGCCACGGTTTGGGCCAATGACGATGCGCGCGGCCGTCGCGGCCAGGCCAATGGCCGCGGCGATCATGCCCGGCGTCGCCAGCGTGCCGCGCAGGTGTTTGAGATAGATCGACCAGCCGGGCTCGCCCGTGCGCGGCGCGGCGAAGATGGCGGCCAGTCGTGCGTAGTCGTCCAGGAATTTGGGCAGGTCGAGCAGCGCGTATGGCGTCCCCACGAGAAACGCGCCGGCGCCGCACGCAGCGACGACGATGAGGCGCTGGCTGATGGTCGTAAGTGAGCCGCCGGCCGCGACCGCCGCGATGGCGGGCATGACCATGGCGATGCCGCCGTTGTATTTGGCCGAGGCCGCCAGGCCGGCCGCGACGCCCGCCCAGGCGAAGGCGCGCAGGTTGCGCGTGTCGAGCGCTCTGAGTGCCAGCCACCACGTGACCGTCACGAAGAACGTCATCGGGACGTCGGTGAGCGTGTAGTGCGATTCGCGGACGTGATGCGGCATGACGGCCATCAGCACCGCGGTGGCGAAGGCGACGACGATGCCCCAACGACGCGCGGCGACGAACGTCACGACCACGGTCGCCGTGCCGAGCGCGGCCGTCAATGCGCGTCCGGTGACGTAGAAGTCCGCCTCGCTCACCTGGCCAAGCGTGCGCCAGGCACCGTGCATGGCGCCTGACAAGAACGTCAGACAGGCCAGCGCACACTGCAGATAGATCGTGAGGCTCGGCCAGTCGAAGAAGTGCGGGTTGAAGTCGCCCGTCTTCATCATCCGCACGGCACGCCACATGACGTCCGGCTCGTCCACACCCACCGCATACGGCACGCCGCTCCGCAGGTGCGCGAATCGCAGCACGCCGCCAACGATGACGATGGCGGCCACGGCCAGCATCTGCCAACGCGTCAGCGAGGGGCGGTCCGGTCGCTCGGATTCGGACATGGCCGATGAGTGTACAGCGGCCCGGCCGGCGAACCTGGAACCCGCGCGCCCGAAGGGCCGCGCGAACCCGAACCTGGAACCGGAGTCTCACGCGAAGACACAAAGGCGCGAATAAAGAACCCGGAACCCCCCGCACCCGGAACGCGGAACCCCCGCACCCGGAACCCCCGAACTAGGAACCAGCGAACCGGAAACCCGAAACCCGAACCCTG
>CALFMR010000264.1 GCA_937880585.1 uncultured Acidobacteriota bacterium | reverse complement strand
TTGGCGGGCTTCAGGTTGGCGACGATGGCGACCGAGCGGCCGACGAGCGCGTCGGCCTCGTAGGCTTCCGCGATGCCCGCGACGATCGTCCGCTGTTCGGTGCCGAGATCGATCTGCAGCTTCAGGAGCTTCTTCGAATTCGGCACGCGCTCGGCGGCGAGCACGCGGGCGACGCGCAGATCGATCTTCATCAGGTCGTCGATCGAGATCCGGCCGTCGGTCGACGCCGTCGGCGGAGCGTTGGCGGCGGCTCCCGCAGGTGCGGGCGTCGCGGGTGTCGCAGCGGCTGGTGGCGGCGGATCGGGACGCGGAGTGGATGATTCAGGTGCGCTCACGGCAGACTCCTTGACCTTTGACTGATGTCGAGCGGCGGCCTCGTGCGTCGTCTCTGTCGTCGCGGCCGGCGACGACGTGCCACTCGGTTCGAGGCGCGGCCAGAGTGCGCTTCCGCGCAGCACCTGGCGGGTGCCGCTCGTCTGGAACACGGCGTCGCGCGCGAGGTTCAGATCCCCGGCGTGACGGACGGGTGCGTCGAGCCGCGCGAGAATCGTCTCGGCCGCGTGCGGCATGACCGGGCTGAGGAGGACGGCAGCGAGGCGCAGCGCCTCGGCCGACGCCCACAACACCTCGTCGAGCGCCGCGGCGTCGCCGCGCTTGGCCAGCGCCCACGGCTCGCTCGACGCGATGAGCTCGTTGGCCGCGTCGACCACGCGGAACGCTTCCTGACAGCCGCGGTCGAGCGCAAGCTCGTCCATCGCGGACTGATAGCGGCGGACGGTCGCGGCGAGGTCGTCGCGAAGTCGCGACGGGCCGGACGATCCCGTCAATCGTCCCTGACGATACCGCTCGGCCATGGCCGTGACACGGTTGACGAGGTTGCCGAGGTTGTTCGCCAGGTCGGCGTTGTATTTCTCTTCGAACCGGCTCCAACTGAAGTCGCCGTCCGAGCCGAAGGCGACCTCCTTGGTCAGATACAGACGCAGCGGATCGGCACCGTGCCGCGCGGCGGCCTCGGCCGGGTCAATGATCGTGCCCGGATTCGACTTGCTCATCCGCTGGCCGTCCTTGGTCAGGAACCCGTGCCCGTGGATGCGGCGCGGCAGGGGCAGACCCGCGGCCATGAGCATCGCCGGCCAGATGACCGCGTGGAACCGCGTGATGTCTTTGCCGATGACGTGCAGGTCCGCCGGCCACCACGTCTCGAACAGCGCCGGGTCCGTGCCGAGCCCCACCGCCGACGCGTAGTTGACGAGCGCGTCGAACCACACGTAGACGACGCTCCGCTGGTCGAACGGCAGCGGGATGCCCCAGGCCTGGCCGGCGCGGCTGATCGAGATGTCGTCGAGGCCGCTCTCGATGAGGCGCAGGATCTCGTTGCGACGGACGTCAGGTTGCAGGAACTCGGGATGGGCCGCGAAGTGATCGAGAAGCGGCCGCTGGTAGCGGGAGAGGCGGAAGAAGTAGTTGTCTTCCTTGAGCCAGGACGGTTCGAGCCGCGGATGGAGCGGACAGCGGCCGTCGACCAGGTCCTTGTCCTGCTTGAACGCCTCGCAGCCGACGCAGTACCAGCCTTCGTACACACCCTGGTAGATGTCGCCCGCCGCGTGCAGGCGCGACGTGATCTCCGTGACGGCGGCCGCGTGGCGCGGCTCGGTCGTGCGGATGAAGTCGTCGAAGGACAGATCGAGGCTCTTCCAGGCCTGGCGGAACTCCTGCTCCATCCGATCGCAGTACGCGATCGGACTCAGGCCCTCTTCGGCCGCGCGCCGGAAGACGTTCTGCGAGTGCTCGTCGTTGCCCATGACGAACCGCACGTCGAACCCGGCCAGCCGCTTGTAGCGCGCGATGACGTCGGCCGCCACCTTCTCGTACGCGGTCCCGAGATGCGGGCGGTTGTTGACGTAGTCGATCGCGGTCGTGAGATAGAAGCGGGGCATGAAAGGATGAAGGGACGGGACCCGAGCACGTCATTGTACAGGGGGACAGAGGGACAGGGGCAGAGGGGTAAGGGGCAGAACTAAAAAAAGATGACACCGCGAGCCCCCGAGCGGAGCGAGGGCGGCGAAGCGCGTAGCGCTGGGGGTGGGACCCCAGCGCACTGTAAGAATAGATGGCTTCATTTCCCCGCGTGCCAAGCCCGGCGCGCGGCGTCCTGTATTTCTTTGACCGGCCGCCCCGTTGCGGCGGCGATGCGCAGGCAGTCGTCGATCTCCGGCATGACGTTCAGCACACGGCCGGCGCGGGTGGCGATCTTCATCCGGACCGTACCGCCATCGACGACGACCTCCTCCCATCGCCGCTCGAGCGTTTCGCGCGTCATCGTCGTGAACCGCACGCCGATCGTCGTCGTCTCGGCAAAGAGGACGTCGACGAGTGCGGCGCGCGTCTCCGCGGTGGCGAGCACCGTCACGAGCGTGCCCGGGCGGTTCTTCTTCATCTGCACGGGCGTCAGGAAGACGTCAAGCGCGCCGGCCGCGAACAGCCGGTCCATCGCGGGACCGAAGAGTTGCGGGCTCATGTCGTCGATCTCGCACTCGATCGAGATGACGGTTTCGGCCGCGGTCGCTGACGGGACGCGCTCCCCTTCCACCGCGCGCGCGCCGACGAACAGGCGCACGACGTTCGGCACCGACGGGAAGTCGCGCGTGCCGGCACCGTAGCCGACGCGATCGATCGTCATCGCCGGCATCGGACCAAAGCGCGTGGCGAAGCCCGTCAGAAGCAGCGCGCCTGTCGGCGTGAGCAGTTCGACCTGCGGTCCCGCGCTGTAGACGGGCGCGCCGGCGATGAGGCGCGCGGTGGCGGGCGCGGGGACGGGAAACGTGCCGTGCGCGATCTCGACCGTGCCGCCGCCGACGTTCACCGGCGAGACGACGACCTCGTCGACGCCGAGCCAGTCGAAGGCGACGACCACGCCGACGATGTCGATGATCGAGTCGACGGCGCCGACTTCGTGCAGATGGACGTCCTGGAGCGGCATCTGGTGAATGTCCGCCTCGGCCTGCGCCAGCCGGCCGATGAGCGCGATGGCGCGCGCCCGCACGCGCGGCGAGAGCGACGCGGTGCCGACGAGGCGCTCGATCTCGGCCAATGACCGATGGCCGGCGCCCGGCGGATGGTGATGATGCCCGCCGCCGTCATGCCCGTGGTCGTGCGGATGCGGATGGTCGTGCGTGTGGGCGTGATCGTGCGTGTGCGCACGCTCCGCGGCGGCCGACGATGGATCGGCGCGCCGCGCCGCTTCGCGATCGACCACCTCGACCCGCGTCGCCGACACGCCCGCCCGCATGACACGCGACACGCGCAGCTCGTGATCGACGGCCAGCCCGCCAAGCGCTTGTCGCAGCACGTCGATTGGCAGTCCCGCATCGAGGAACGCGCCGAGCAGCATGTCGCCCGCCGCGCCCGCGGCGCACTCGATGTACAGCACGCGACCTTCTACAGACACCCCATCTCCTTCATCGAACAGTACCGATCGTCGGCGAGTACCACGTGGTCGAGCAACTCGACGCCGACGATGTGTCCCGCGGCTTTCAGTCGTGCCGTGAGCGCCACGTCCGGAGGGCTCGGCCGCGGATCGCCCGACGGATGGTTGTGGAAGACCACGACCCCCGTCGCGCCGTCGATGAGCGCCTCACGCAACACGTCGCGCGGGTGCGCCGGACTCGTGTCGACCGATCCCACCGTCCAGAGCCGTGTGGCGATCAGCCGGTTGCGCTTGTCCAGCAGCAGCGCGCCGAAGCGCTCGACCGGGTGCGCGCCGTAGAGCGGCAGCAGGTACGCCGCCAGATCCATGGGATCCCGGAATTGCGGCCGCTCCGATCCCTCCGGCAGCATCGTCCGCCGGCCGAGCTCGACGGCCGCCTGCACACGGCTCGCCTGCGCCACGCCGACGCCCGGCACACGCGCGAGATGCGCGCGCGGAATGCGCGTGAGGCCCCGCACGCCCCCCGCGGCGGCCAGGAGCGCGTTGGCGACGGCCAGCGCGGATCGTCCCGCCGTGCCGTGACCGATGACCAGCGCGACGAGCTCGTTGTCGCCGAGCGCGCCGGCGCCGTTCCGGTCCAGCTTCTCCCTCGGCCGATCGTGCGCCGCGATGTCGTCGATCATAGTCCGAGACTCCAGCGGCGACCCGCGTTGGCGCGGTGCGCTGCGTTATACTCGCCCGCGAATGTCCCGCGCGTGGCTGTGTCTCGTCGCGGTCGCGGCGGCCGCCACGCTGGCGTGTTCCGAACCGCCGACCAAGGAATTCCACCAGGCTGAAGGCGCGATCGCCGCCGCGCGCGCCGCTGACGCCGCCACTTACGCGCCCGACGAGCTCAAGACCGCCGAAGACGCGCTCGCCCGCTACGACGCGGCCGTCGCGCAGCACGACTATCGACAGGCGCTGAGCCTGGCCATCGAAGCGCGCGACGGCGCGTATGACGCCGCCAAGCGTGCGGGCAACGAAAAGGCCGCCGCGCGCGGTGAGGCCGAACGGCTGCTCGGCGAGCTCGAGGCCCTGGTGCGGACGGCCGAGGCGCGGCTCGCCGGACCGCCGCGTCCGCCGGCCGCGACCGCCGCGCGTCTGCGGACCGCCGTCCAGTCGGCGCAGGCCACCTTGCAAGAAGCGCGCACACGCGTCGACGCGCAGCAGTTTCAGCCCGCCGCGACCGCGTTGACCGCGGAAATTCAGCGGATTCGCGAGATTCTGGATTTGCCGGCCGCCACGGGCGCGCGCCGCGGACGGTAATCGCGGCGAACGCCGCGGGTAGTCATTCCCACCAATCCACGCCGCCGATGAGTCTGGCCCACCCGGTGAGCCAGATCGTCTCGTCCGTCCACTCCACGTGCTGAGTGCCGCCGGGAGAGACGACGTCGACGATGCGGCTGGCGCCACCGGCATAGGCGGCGGCGACGGCCGCGGCACACGCGCCCGTGCCCGACGCCTCGGTCGGTCCGACGCCTCGTTCCCAGATCAGGATGCGCACGCGATCCGGGGCTTCGACCGCGGCGAGCTCGACGTTCGTACCTTCCAGGAAGAACGGATGCACGGCCAGCTTCGAGGCGAGGTGATGGAGCCGATCCTCGCTGACTTCTCCCAGGACGACGCACTGCGGGTTGCCGACGCGAAGGACGACGGCGCGGACGGGCGTGCCGTCGACGTCGAGGGTCTCTTCGCGGAGATCGGCCGGCGGGCCCATTTCGGCGCGGAACGTGTGTCGCAGCCCGTCGCTTTCGATGAGCGTGAGTCGCTTGGGCCCGGCGACGGTATCAATCGTGAGCGTCGACCCGACGCGCATCCGACGCTTGTGTACGAGCCACGCCGCCGCGCACCGCACGCCGTTGCCGGAGACCTCCG
>CALFMR010000263.1 GCA_937880585.1 uncultured Acidobacteriota bacterium | reverse complement strand
CCTTCAGGTCGCCGAGCGCGTACTGCATGCCGGCCATCAAGTGCGCCATAAGCGGCGCGTTCGCGTAGATTTTCTCGTCGTGGCCGAGCGCCATGTAGAAGACGCGGCCCTGGCCGTCCCTGTGGATCCAGCTCAACCCGTAGTCGTGGTCGGCGCGCGGGTTGCTCTCCTTGAGCTTGTCGGTGAAGCTCATCTTGTCGTAGTCGAGGCTCGTCAGCACGTGCAGGTTCTTGCGCGAGAACGAGTTGATGCTGAACGTGTACGTCTCGTCGTTCACCCCGAACTCCTGGCCGTGGAACATCGAGGTGAGCGGGCTCGACGGGTCGTCGATCTTCACCGTGATGTGCTGCGGATCGTACCAGTGGAACTTGAAGAACCCACCGATCATGTTGTCGTAGTCCGGCCACGTGCCGCGCCCGTTGTCGCGGCCCGGCGTGCCGACGTACGGCAGCGTCGCGCCAGCCTGCGTACGGATGAGATCCTCGATCCGCGTGTTGAAGTCAGCCTGGCTGACCGTGCCGGCCGTCGTCGTGTCGAGCGCCTTGTACCACGCGGCGCTCACCGCATCCATGTCCGCCTTGGTCAGCGTCATGTCGTCGGTCACGAGCTTGTGATCGTCGAGGCCCCACGACCAACGCAGGATAACCGAGGCGAGCGATCGGCCGGGACCGGCCGCCGCACCGCGGCCGCCGAAGCCGCCGAATCCACCGGCCCCACGCGCGGGCGCGTCCGGGTCCACGCAGCCGCCGCCGCCGTGGTACGAGTCACCGGTCGCGTGCACGCCGACCAGGCCCTTGCCGCCGCGAACGAAGTCCAGGAGCGCCTTGCGCCGCGCCATCGTCAGCGGGACGTTCGACGGATCGTCGAGGAAGCAGCCCGTCGTGTTCGACAGGAAGATGGCGTCGTACTGCTTCAGGTTGTCCGCCGTGAAGACGGCCGGATCCCATGAGGTATCCGACGTCCACGCGCCGGTCTTCTTGCCCATCTCTTCGATCGTCTTCGCGGCCAAGGGAATCGACGAGTGCTGGAAGCCGGCCGACGGGATGCGCGACCAGATGAGCACCTTGCGCGCCTTGGCCGGCTTGGCCGGCGCCGTCGCCGGGATCGCCGCCATCATCGCGTCGACGTCCTTCGCGCACGGCACGGTCGGCGTCTGGCTCCGGCCGCCGCACGGCTCGTTCAAGCCGGGCGTCGGTCCCCCCCAGACGATCGGTCCGGCCGCGCCGCGGCCGCCGGCGCGACCCGCACGGCCGGCACGCCCCGCGCGTCCGGCGGCGGCAGGCGCCGCGGCCGGCGCGCCGAGCGATGCGTCAATGGCGCCGGCGAGCTGTTCCTCGGAAATCGATCCCGACTTCGCCTTGTCCGCGCTGGCATACCAGCCGTCGAACGCGGCCTGCACTTCGGCGGCCGTCACCGATCCGTCCTTGTTGGCGTCGAACGCGGTGAACAACTGCGGTCCCGCGCTGCCACGCCCGCCACCGGGCGCCTGCGCCGCGGCGAGCGTCTGCCGCGCGCCCAGGGTCCTTGTCGGCCGCTGGGCGTTCAACGCGGGGGGAATCGCCGCGATCAGTGCGATCGCCGCCAGTCCTCCCACGAGCTGCATCATTCCAGTCCTGCTCATCGTTCGGTCCCTCCTCGCGGCGCGCAGTCCCGGCCGCCGCCCCCAGCCGCGGCGCCACCGGCACGGACATGCGTCAGACGCGCTCGCGGCGAGAGAAGGATGCAGATCGGTACTCCACCTTGTCAAACGGGGGCCCCGAGCCTGGGCGCTCGCGCGAAGGCCAATCGGCTTCACGCGAAGCCGCGAAGGCCCCAAAGGGACGAATCGGGTTCGCGATCTTCGCGCCTTCGCGTGAGACCCATCCGCCGATCTTCGCGGACTTCTCGCGACTTTCAATTGGTTGCGCCGCAGGCACCTCCTGCGTGCGAAGTTCAAAGTCGAAGTTGACGCCGCCTTTCAGATCGACCCCGCTTCCACCATGTAGTTATTGGCCGTGCACATGGCCGAGTCGTCCGCCGCCAGGAACAGTGCCATGCGGGCGATGTAGACGGGTTCGAGCGGATCGGGCAGGCACTGCGCGGCCAACTGCTTCGCCAGGCTCTCGGGCGTGACCCACAGACGCTTCTGACGTTCAGTCATCGTCCAGCCGGGGACGAGCGTGTTCACGCGTATCCGGTGTTTGCCGAGATCGCGCGCCATCCCGCGCGTGAGGCCGTGGACGGCGGCCTTGGCGGTCGTGTACGCCGGGAACCCACCGCCCGCGCGCCACCACGAGTCGGACCCGAGATTGATGATCGACCCACCGCCCGCCTGGATCATCGCCGGCGCGACGGCCTGAATGGCGAAGAACATGTGGCGCAGGTTCGTCGCCATCCGCTCGTCGAAGAACTCCGGCGTGACGTCCTCCCAGCGATGCCGATCGTCGCGCGCGGCGTTGTTGACGAGCACTTCGGCCGCACCCATCGCGTCGGCGAGTGCCGCGAACGCGCGTCGAAGCGCGGAGACGTCGCGCAGGTCGCACGGCTCGAACCGCACGTGTGCGCCGGTACCGCCGAGCTCATCGGCGAGCGCCGTCCCGTGCTCGACGTCGAAGTCCAGGAAGCCGACGCGCGATCCCTGTCCGGCGAACGCGCGCACGATCTCGGCGCCGATGCCCGACGCGCCGCCGGTCACGACCACACGCTTGTCTTTCAAACTCGGATAGCTCGCAAAGGCCATCGTCACGCTCATGTCGATCGGCGCCGGCCCCATGCCGGCGCAAATTCAAAGGAGTCGGCAGATGATAGCGGCGATCGGTTCGCGACCGCGCGCCACGGTCCGGTGCGGACGCGCGGCTCAACGCGCCCGTCCGCGCGAGCCGTTCGCCCACGCGTCCCAGACGCCGAGTTGGCGCATCTGATCGCCGAGGCCCGTCTGCTGCATCAATGTGTCGAGCTCCGCGCGCGTCAGACGCGGACCGGCGCGCTGCGGGAGATCCGCCAGTCCGAACGCAACGGTGGCCGCTACGGCCGTATTGAACTCGAGATCGCGCAGATCGACTTTGTCCAACGTATCCGACGCGGCGTGGTAGTTCTCCTGATAGTTCGCCTCGTCCTGATTCGCCACGAACGTCGGCACGCCCTCGAGCAGGAAGTCGTCATGGTCCGAGCCCCAGATTGCGTCAGGGGGATTGTCATCGACGCCCCAGGACGCGATCGGTTGCTCAGCGGCACGAAGCGCCGCCTCGGTGTCACGACGGCCGCCCAGAAAGAAGCCGCGCGTGCGGCCCACGCCGTCGTCGAACACCATGGCCGCGTCGACGTGATCCATCTCCGCGCGATGCGCACGGACGTAGGCTTCCGAGCCGAGCATGCCCTGCTCCTCGCCCGAGAACAGCATGAACCGGACGCTGCGCCGAGGCGCGACGCCCGCGGAGAGGATGTCGCGCGCCGCCTCGATGACGAGCGCGGCGTTGCACCCATCGTCGAGCGCGCCCGTCCCCAGATCCCATGAGTCCAAGTGGGCGGCCAACACGACGTCATCCTCGGGCGACTCGCGGCCGCGGATGGTCGCGATCACGTTCTCCTGGTCGATGGGTCCGCCGATGTGGTTCGGCAGATCGAGCCGCACGCGAACATCGACGCCGGCACCGACGAGCCGCGTCATGCGCGTGAAGTCCTCGCGCGTGACGATGGCTTCCGGGAGACGCTCGAGCGTGCCGTCCGACGTGTTGATGTGGCGGTAGAGCAACAGGCGTTCGCGCGAGGGCTCCCACAAGATGGCCGCGGCCCCGGAGGCGACCGCGCGATCGATCACCGCCGGCTCGTGCGTGTACTCCGCGAACAACTGATCCAACGTGCGCAGCACCGGCTGATGGACGAGCAGGATCGCACCGCGCACCGACGCGCCGGCGCGCGCGAAGTCTGGCGCATCGCCCGTCCCAAGGTCGACGACGGTGGCCGTGATGCCGCCCGACGGCGTCGCCGGCGACCAGCCGACCGACACCAGCCGCACGGGAAACGGCGCGGGCGCGATGACATCCAGCCTCGTGGCGCCTTCGCTCCATTGGACGGGCAACGTGTAGCGCTCGGTGTGCACGTCGGTGACGCCCGCTGCACGAAAGGCCTCCACGGCCCAGTCGACGGCTTTGGCCATTTGCGGAGATCCGCTCATCCGCCCGCCGATCTCGTCCGTCACCCGCCGCAGGTTCTCGGCGATCGTCGGCGACGACAACGCCTCGCCGATGATGCGGCGGACGGGTGCGTCGACGCACGAATCGGGCGGCGCGCATTGCACGGCCGGCGGCGATGTCGTCGATGTGCCGGCACGTCCGGACGCGCGTTGGGCACGGAGCGCGAGCGGCAGAACGAACACGCAGAGGAGCGAGAGGACGCGCCGCGACCGCACACGCCGGCGGGGAGGGACGCACGAGCGGGCCATGAGTGTCTCCGGGAGGGGCGACCGTCGGCGTGTCGACGATGGATCGACGCGGCCGGCGAGCGCTGGTGGAAAACACTGTATTATCGGGCGATTCGGCAACGCTAGCGGATTTCTTCGAGCATCTGACGGACGCCACGCGTGGCATCGACGCAACCTGGTCACGACCCTCGCCGGACGGAACAGGCGGAGTGGACGAAGCAGCCCGAGCTGTTCGCCACACTGGGCGACGACTTGCGCCGCGTGGCCGGCGACGTCCGGAAGCGCGGCCTGCGCCAGACGATCGACCGCGAGTTCGCGAGCCTCGACGCCTTCTACCTCACCGAGCACGAACGTGGACACCTCGCCAAGCTGCCGTGGTTCGCGCGCCCGCTCGTCCGGCTGTGGTGGTTCATCCTCAGCCTGCTGATGAAGCTGACGCCCGCGCGGCGCGTCGTGCTCGCCGCGGGCCTGGTGCTGCTCTTCGTCTTTCGGACCGGCATCGTGGACGTTGGCCGCGTGCACATCGAAATCCCGTGGACGGCCGCCGGCGGCGTGCTCGTGCTGTTCGTGCTGATGCTCGAGCTGAAGGACAAGCGTCACGCGCGCAGTGAGCTCGAGGCCGGACGCGCGGTCCAGCTTGCGCTGATGCCCCAGGCGTCGCCCGCCATTCCCGGCTGGGATGCCTGGCTCTACACCGCGCCAGCCAACGACGTGGGCGGCGACCTCGTCGACTACATCCGTCCCGACGACGCGCGGCACGTCGTCGCGCTCGGGGACGTGTCGGGTAAAGCGCTGCCCGCGGCGCTGCTCTCGGTCAAGCTGCAGGCCACGCTGCGTGCGCTCGCGCCGCGATCGGCCGACCTCGGCGCGCTCGGATCCGCCGTGAACGAGATCTTCGTGCGCGACGGCCTGCCGTCACGCTTCGCGTCGCTGGCGTACCTCGAATTCACCTCCGACTCCGGCACCATCCGCGTGCTGAACGCCGGACATCCTCCTCCACTAATCGTGCGAAACGGATGCGCCGTTTCAATGAACCGTGGCTCGATCGTGCTCGGCCTGATGCCCGGTTCGACGTTCGGTGAAGACGTCGTCGACCTTGCGCCCGGCGATGCCGTCGTCATCTACTCCGACGGCGTGACCGAAGGGATGAACGAGGCCGAAGACTTCTTCGGCGACGAGCGCCTGCTCGCCGCCGTCGAGGCGGCCGCCGATCTGCCGGCTGAACAACTGGGGCGCGCGATCCTCACCGCGCTCAAAGATTTCGTCGGCGAGGCCGTGCCGAGCGACGACGTGTCGCTGATCGTGCTCGAGAGGACGGGGACGGCCTGACGCGCAGTCCGCGCGCGCACGCCACGCGCACGGCGGTCAGTTGCCGGGACTGCCGGCCGCAGCCACCGGCAAGTCGATCGTCACCCGCAGTCCGCCGAGCGCGGAGTCGTCGAGCGTCACATGGCCGCCGTAGGCCTCCGTCAGATCGCGGACGATGGATAGGCCCAGACCGCTGCCGGCAACGGTTTCATCGGCTCGAGCGCCGCGAGCCAAGACCTGGTCACGCATGGCCGCCCGAATCCCGGGACCGTCGTCTTCGATGACCAGTCTCGCGTGTCCGTTCTGTGCATGCGCACTCAGCCGGCACAATGCGCGCGCCCATTTGCATGCGTTGTCGAGCACGTTTCCGACGATCTCGTCGAGGTCCTCGCGCGCGACCAGGACCTCGAGCGTTGGCTCGATGTGTACGTCGAATGTGAGAGCACGTTCGGCGTAGAGACGCCTTACCGTTCGGACGACGCCGTCGGCGGATGCCGCAATGGACACGGGCGTGTGGACACGATGGCGTGACAGGTCAACGCGCGAGCGGGCCAGATGACGGTCGATCTGCCGGCGCATCCGCTCGATCTCGGCGACAAGGCTCGCGGCGAGATCGCGATGGCCGTCACGCTCGGCGCGTTCCGCGTCGTGCGTCAGCACGGCCAGTGGCGTCTTGAGCCCATGCGCCAGATCGCCGGCCGTTGCGCTGGCACGCGCAACCATCGCGTCGCGCTCGTCGAGCAACCGATTCAGGTCCGCGGCGAGCGGTGCGATCTCGACCGGATATGCCCCCTGCAGGCGTTGGCGTGGCGAGGCGTGCAAGGCCGCCAGGTGCCCGCGGATCCGGTCGATCGATCGCCAGCCCCGCCGCACCTGCGACACGCCCGCGACGACGCACGCGGCGCACACCAGCGCGAACACGTGGACGTGCCGCAGCATGACGAACGCTATCGCCGGCGGCTCGCGACGGCCGAGCACGATGTGCCACAGGACGATCGACAAACCGAACAGGCCGACCATCCACAGCGTGGCGCCGATCACCAGATGCGCACGCAACGAGAGCGGGCGCCTCATCGCGTCGGCTCGATGCAGTAGCCGAGACCACGAACGGTCTTGATACTTTCGGCTCCCAACTTCCGGCGCAGTCGGGCGATGAACACTTCGACGGTGTTCGAGTCGCGCTCGAACGCCTGCGCGTAGATGTGCTCGGTCAGCTCCGCTTGGCCGACGACGCGGCCACAGTGGTGCATCAGGTACGACAGGACGCGGAATTCGTGCGCCGTGAGCGCGACCGGCACGCCGTGCGCCGACACGCGGGCGCGAGCCACGTCGAGCGTCAATGGACCGCATCTGAGCTCGGACGACGCGTGACCGGCGGCGCGCCGGACGAGGGCGCGCACACGCGCGATCACTTCTTCGATGTGAAATGGCTTGGCCAGGTAGTCATCGGCCCCGGCATCGATGCCGCGAACTTTCTCGTGCCAACTGCCGCGAGCCGTCAGCACCAACACCGGCATTGCGAGGCCCGCCTGCCGCCATCGATCGAGCAGGCTGAGACCGTCGATGCGCGGCAAACCGAGGTCGAGGACGACGACGTCATAGCGCTCGGTCTGCGCGAGAAAATCGCCGCGCGCTCCGTCCGCGGCGACGTCGACCACGTACCCGGCGTCGCCGAGCGCCGACGCCAGGTGCTCGGCGAGACGCGGCTCGTCTTCGACCACCAGCACTCGCATACGTCGTGCGCTTCTATCGCACCCCTGATGAACGGCGGCTGAACGACGCCGTTCAGGATGCGTTCAGGCGCGCCTCCGTAGGCTCATTGTGGTCGGAGGCCACCTCATGTCAAGAACGGCTAGA
>CALFMR010000262.1 GCA_937880585.1 uncultured Acidobacteriota bacterium | reverse complement strand
CGATTGGTCCCGGCGTCCGTCTGACGGGCCGCACGACGATCGGCGACGGCTGCCGCATCGAGGCCGGCGTACGCATCACCGACTCGTCGCTCGGCGACGCCGTCATGATCCTGGATCACTCCGTCATCACCGACTCGACGATTGCATCGGGCGCGGCGGTGGGCCCGTTGGCGCACCTCCGGCCGAAGTCGTCGGTGGCGGAGAACGCGCGTGTCGGCAACTTCGTCGAGCTGAAGAACACGCAGCTCGGCGCCGGATCGAAGGCGAACCATCTCACCTATCTCGGGGACGCGACGATTGGGGCGCGCGTCAACATCGGTGCCGGCACGATCACGTGCAACTACGACGGCGAGCGCAAGCACCGGACGGTCATCGGCGATGATGTGTTCGTTGGCAGCGATTCACAGCTCGTCGCGCCGGTCACGATCGGCGACGGCGCGTACATCGGCGCGGGGTCATCGATCACGCAGGACGTCCCGGCCGACGCGCTCGGCGTCGCGCGCGCGCACCAGATCAACAAACCCGAGTGGGCATCCAAGCGGCGCGCCGCCCGGAAGGAGCGTTCCTGAATCATGTGCGGCATCGTCGGCTACGTCGGGCCCCAGCCTGTCGTGCCGGTCTTGATGGAAGGTCTGCGCCGGCTGGAATATCGCGGCTATGACTCGGCCGGCGTTGCCGTCGTCAGCAACGGCGCCATCGTCACGCGGCGCAGCGCGGGCAAGCTGTCGCGCCTCGCCGACCTCGTGCAGCGGGATCCGATCGACGGACAGTTCGGCGTCGGCCACACGCGCTGGGCGACGCACGGCCGTCCCACCGAGGAAAACGCACATCCGCACCGCGACTGCCGGAACCGGATCGTCGTCGTTCACAACGGCATCATCGAGAACTACCTCGAGCTGAAACACCAGCTCATCCGCGAGGGCCACACGTTCGTCACCGAGACGGACACCGAAGTCGTCGCGCACCTCGTCGAGCGCGAGACGCGCGACGATGGCCTCGAGGCCGCGGTGCGGCGCGCGCTCGTTTTCCTGCGAGGCCTGTTCGCGATCGTCCTCATCTCGGCCGGCGATCCGGACACCATCGTCGCCGTGCGTAACGGCCCACCGGTCGTCGTCGGCCTGGGCAACGGCGAATCGTTCGTCGCTTCGGACGTGCCGGCGATCCTGAGCCACACGCGTGACATCGTTTTCCTCGACGACCGCGAGATCGCAATTGCGACGCCGGCGGGCGTGCGCTTCACGAACTTCGAGGGCGAGGCGCACGAGCGGACCCCACAGCACATCTCGTGGGATCCCGTCATGGCGGAGAAGGCCGGCTACCGCCACTTCATGCTCAAGGAGATTTACGAGCAGCCATGGGCGGTCCGCGAGACGGTAATGGGGCGCACGTCGCTCGAAACGGGGCGCGTGTTTCTCGAGGAGATGAAGCTCGATACCGCGGCACTCCGCGATGTCGACCGTGTGCTCATCCTCGCGTGCGGCACGTCATGGCATGCCGGCCTCGTCGGCAAATTCCTCATCGAGGAGTTGGCCGGACTGCCCGTCGAGGTCGATTACAGCTCGGAGTTCCGTTACCGCCATCAGATCGTCACGCCGCGGACGTTGGCGGTGGTGATCACGCAGTCGGGCGAAACCGCCGACACGCTCGGCGCACTGCGCGAGGCCAAGAGGCTGGGCGCGCGCAGCCTCGCCATCTGCAACGTCGTCGGCAGCATGGCCACGCGCGAGGCGGACGGCACGATCTACACGCACGCCGGCCCGGAGATTGGCGTCGCGTCGACCAAGGCGTTCACCTCACAGCTCGTCGCGCTCCACCTGCTCGCCCTCGCGCTCGGCCAGGCGCGCGGCTCTCTTGCGGAGGATCAGGCCAGGGCGCTCATTCAGGCGCTCGATCAGTTGCCGCTCCGCATCGAAGAGACGCTCACGACCGATCCCATTGTCGAGAAGCTGTCAGCGAGTCTCCAGCAGCCGCGCGATTTCCTGTATCTCGGACGCGGCATCAACTATCCCATCGCCCTCGAGGGTGCGCTGAAGCTGAAAGAGATTTCGTACATCCACGCCGAAGGCTATCCGGCCGGGGAGATGAAGCACGGTCCGATCGCGCTCGTCGACGAGGACCTGCCGGTCGTCGCGCTCGCAGCCGACGATGGCGTGTTCGAGAAGGTCGTGGGCAACATCCAGGAAGCGAAGGCGCGCGGCGGACGCGTCATTGCCGTGACGACCGCATCAAAGGCGGCCGCGTTCGACGACGTGCTCGATCCGCGGCGTGACGTCGTGTTGACGGTGCCCGATGCGCACCGGCTCGTCGTACCGGTCCTCCTCACGATCCCGATGCAACTGCTCGCCTACCACGTGGCCGTACGCCGCGGCTGCGACGTCGATCAGCCCCGCAATCTCGCCAAGAGCGTGACCGTGGAGTGAAGGGCGCTCGCCAAGTCAGAAACCTGAAGCCAGAAGTTGTGACGTGCGGTCTGGACGGAGCCCTGGGTCTTCAGACCCAGGGAGACTGACGGAAACGGGCGGAGCCTGAGTCGTTCCCAGGCTCCGCACCGGTGCGATTTCAGGCAAGGGCGGCGACGATCGCGTCCGTGAACGCGCGCGTGCCGGTGGGTTTGACGCCGGCCGGCGCGATGTCGG
>CALFMR010000261.1 GCA_937880585.1 uncultured Acidobacteriota bacterium | reverse complement strand
AGCGCGGCAAGGCGATGACGAACGCGAAGATCACCTGGACGCAGGTCGAGACCGGGTCGGCCATCACCTGGAAGTACCCGAGCTGCATCCTGCAGGGCGACAACGCCGTCGGCGAGTTCTACTCGGTGGCCACGACCAACAACTGGCAGCAGGCCGACACCGGGACGAAGATGATTCATCTCGGGAAGAACACGCGCAGCACGATCGTCTCGAAGGGCATCTCGGCCGGCCATGGCCAGAACACGTATCGAGGCGCCGTGCGCATCGGCAAGAACGCGACACACGCGCGCAACTACTCGCAGTGCGACTCGCTGCTCATCGGCGACAAGTGCGGCGCGCACACGTTCCCGTACCTCGAGATCAAGAACACCTCGGCGCGCGTCGAGCACGAGGCCTCGACGTCGAAGATCGGCGAAGACCAGATCTTCTACTGCCGCCAGCGCGGGATCTCGACCGAGGACGCCGTCAACATGATCGTGAGCGGCTTCTGCAAGGAAGTCTTCCGCGAGCTCCCGATGGAGTTCGCCGTCGAAGCGCAGAAACTGCTGTCAATCAGCCTGGAAGGATCGGTCGGATAGCGCTGTTCGGCACGGAGAAGCCGTCGGCGAGCGTCTCGGTGTGATGCGCGAGGATGCGAGGCCCAACGGGCCGAAGCACCCGGAGCCTGAGCGTGGGGGTGGGGCCCCACGCCATTGAATTAAAGATGGCGAACGCCGCCAGTCAACAAAGAGGACCCATGCTGCTCGAGATCAAGGACCTGCGCGTCCGCGCGGAAGGCAAGGACATTCTCAAAGGGCTCGATCTGTCGGTGGACGCCGGCCAGGTTCACGCCATCATGGGGCCGAACGGCTCGGGCAAGAGCACGCTCGCGCGCGCCTTGTCCGGCCATCCCGGGTACGAGGTGACCGGCGGCACGATCCGCTACAAGGGCCTCGACCTGCTCGACCTCCAGCCCGAGGAGCGCGCCTGCGAAGGCGTGTTCATGGCGTTCCAGTATCCCGTCGAGATTGCCGGCATCAACAACGCCTACTTCCTGAAGGCCGCGCTCAACGCCGTCCGCAAGCATCGCGGTGAGCCGGAGCTCGACGCCGTCGAGTTCATGCGGCTCGCGCGTGATCGCGCCAAGCTCCTCGAGATGGACCAGACCATGCTCAACCGGTCGGTGAACGAGGGCTTCTCGGGCGGCGAGAAGAAGCGCAACGAGATCTTTCAGATGGCCGTGCTCGAGCCGACGCTCGCGATCCTCGACGAGACGGACTCGGGGCTCGACATCGACGCGCTGCGCATCGTCGCGAGCGGCGTCAACGCGCTCCGCGCGCCCGACCGCGCCATCATCGTCGTCACGCACTACCAGCGGCTGCTCAACTACATCGTGCCCGACGTCGTGCACGTGCTGAGCGAAGGCCGCATCGTCCGGTCGGGCGGCCGCGAGCTGGCGCTCGAGCTGGAGGAAAAGGGTTACGGCTGGATCGAGCCCGAAGCGACGGGAGCGCGAGCGTAGCCATGCCTCAACTGGCCGAGCAGCAGGACACCTACCAGGCGGCGTTCGACGCGTTCCGCCGCGAGCCGGCGTTCGGTTCGGGCGCCGAAGCCGACGCTCGCGAGGTCGCGTTCGACCGCTTCCTCGCCCGCGGTTATCCGACGACGCGCGATGAGGCGTGGCGGCACACGAACATCGCGCCAATCGCGGCGCTGTCGTTCGAGCGTGCGGCTGCGGCCGTGCCCGACACGGCAGCCCTTGCCGCCGTGGCATTCGACGGCGTGTCGCACGTGGCCGTGATCGTCAACGGCCGGCTGTCCGAGAAACTTTCGTCGCTGGCGGGACTGCCGGCCGGCGTCTCGGTGACGTCAGCCGCCGTCGGCGCCGTGCCGGACGTCGCCGATCTCAACGCGTTCGTCGATCTCAACAGCGCCTTCGTCGAGCACGCGATCGTCGTCGATGTCGCGCCGAAGGTCGTCGTCGAAGCGCCGCTGCACCTGGCGTTCGTCGCCGTGCCGGGACGTGCGCCGGCGCTCGTCTCGCCGCGCCTCGTCGTGCGGGCCGGAGACGGCGCGCAGGTGACGATCATCGAGAGCTACACCGATCTGGGGTCGGGTGTGACGTTCACGAACGTCGTGGCCGACATCCACGCGGCTCCGGGCGCGTTCGTCGATCACGTCAAGCTGGAGCGGCAGTCGAACGAAGCGTTCCATCTGGCGACCACCATCGTGCGCACGGGCCGCGGCGGCACGTTCCGGTCGCACAATGTGACGCTCGGCGGCCGCATCGCGCGCAACGACATCATCTCCGTCCTCGAGGGCGAGGGCGCCGAGTGCACGCTGAACGGCCTGTACGTCGCCACGGGCGACACGCTCGTGGACAACCACACGACGATCGATCACGCCAAGGCGCATTGCCCGAGCCACGAGGTGTACAAGGGCATCCTCTCGGGCCGGGCGCGCGCCGTCTTCAACGGCAAGATCATCGTGCGGCCCGACGCGCAGAAGACCGACGCGAAGCAGACGAACAAGGCGCTGCTCCTGACCGACGACGCGCAGATCAACACGAAGCCGCAGCTCGAAATCTTCGCCGACGACGTCAAGTGCACGCACGGGGCGGCGATCGGCCAACTCGACGAGGACGCGCTGTTCTATCTGCAGGCGCGCGGCATCAGCCTCGCGGCGGCGCGCACGATGTTGATTCACGCTTTCGCCGGCGACGTGTTGAACGGCATCCGGACGGCGTCCGTGCGCGACGCGGCGATGCGGCTCGTCGAGACGCAGTTGTCGATCTAACCGGCCGCCGGCTCGGCCGGCAGCCAGGCAGTGGAACGCATGTCTCTTTCAGCCTCCACGGCACCGTACGACGTCTCGGCCATCCGCGCCGAGTTCCCCGCGCTCGACCAGCGCGTGCACGGGCGGCCGCTCGTCTATCTCGACAACGCGGCGACGACGCAGAAGCCGCGGGCGGTCATCGACGCGCTGCAGCACTACTACACGGCCGACAACGCGAACATCCATCACGGCGTCCACGCGCTCAGCGAGCGGGCGACGGCCGCGCACGAGGCCGCGCGCGAGGCGGTGCGTGCGTTCATCCATGCGGCCTCGGTCCGCGAGATCGTTTTCACCCGCAACGCGACTGAGTCGATCAACCTGGTGGCGCGCGCGTGGGGGACGGCAAACCTCCGGCCTGGCGACGAAGTGCTCATCACCGCGATGGAGCACCACTCGAACATCGTGCCGTGGCAGCTCGTCTGCGCCCAGACCGGCGCTGTGTTGAAAGTTGCGCCGATCGACGATCGCGGCGAGCTCGTCATCGAGGCATTCGACGCGCTCCTTGGACCGCGGACGAAGATGGTCGCGATCGTCCACGTATCGAATGCGCTTGGCACGGTCAACCCCGTCGCGCGACTGGTGGCGCGGGCGCGGCAGGCCGGGGCGACGGTGCTCATCGACGGCTCGCAGGCCGTGCACCATCTGCCGGTCGACGTGCAGGCGCTCGGTGCGGACTTCTATGCGTTCACCGGGCACAAGCTGTACGGCCCGACCGGCATCGGCGTGCTGTACGGGCGCGAGGCCGCGCTCGAGGCCATGCCGCCGTTTCTCGGCGGCGGCGACATGATTCGGACGGTGACGTTCGAGGGCAGCACGTGGAATGACCTGCCGTACAAGTTCGAGGCCGGCACGCCTCACATTGCGGGTGCCGTTGGTCTGCACGCTGCGATCGACTACGTCCGCGGCGTTGGCGTCGAGGCGATTGGCGCGCACGAGGCGGTGCTCCTCGCACGCGCCCAGGACGCGCTCGCCGCGATCGACGGGGTGCGCATCATCGGCACCGCGCGTGAGAAGGCCGGCGTCGTGTCGTTCGTCATGGACGGCGTGCACCCGCACGACATCGGCACGATTGTGGATCGCGAGGGCGTCGCCATCCGGACGGGACATCACTGCGCGCAGCCGGTGATGGACCGGTTCGGTATTCCGGCGACGGCGCGCGCATCGTTTGCGCTCTACAACACGATCGAAGACGTCGACGCGCTCGTCGCGGCCGTCGGTCGTGTACGCGAGCTGATGGGGTAAGGCCATGGGATTGTTTTCGTTCTCGTTCCTCTCACGCGAGAAAGACGCACGCGACGCGCGTGAGGCGGCTGCCGCCGCGACTGCGCCGCCGCCTGGCGCCGCAGCCGCGAGCAGTCTGCCGCAGCAGGCGCCGGGAGCGTCGGTAGATCTCGCCGACGTCGAGCCCGTCGCGTCCGACGCGTTCGACGTCGGCGCGCTCACGACGCCAGCCGAAGCTCCTCCGGCCGAAACCGAAGCGCGCGTCGGTCCGCCCGATCTCGTACAGATTGCGAATCTGCAGCAGAAGATCATCGACGAGCTCAAGACCGTCTACGATCCGGAAATTCCGGTCGACATCTACGAGCTCGGGCTCATCTACGACATCGTGATCGACGCCGACGCCAAGGTGCTGATCAACATGACGCTGACGAGTCCGGCGTGCCCCTCGGCGCAGCAGTTGCCAAGCGAGGTCCGCTACAAGGTCAAGGCCGTGCCCGGCGTGGCCGATGCGTGGGTGGACATCGTGTGGGATCCGCCCTGGGACAAGGACCGGATGTCCGAAACGGCGAAGCTGCAGCTCGGGTTTTTCTAAACTTCTGGCTTCTGGCTTCGAACTTCTGACTTTTTCAGACCGATGTCCGATCTTTCCGACCTCTACCAGGAAGTCATCCTCGACCACAATCGCCGGCCGAGGAACTTCCACACGCTCGCCGGCGCCGACCGCCGGGCGCACGGCCACAATCCGCTCTGCGGCGATCGGGTCACGGTCTTCCTGAAGATGGACGGCGACCGCATCGGCGATATCGCGTTCGAGGGCTCCGGCTGCGCCATCTCGAAAGCCTCGGCGTCGCTCATGACCGAGGCGGTCAAAGGCGAGACGACCGACGACGCGCTGGCGATATTCGATCGCTTCCACGCGATGATCACCGCGCCGACCGACGTGCCCGTCGAAGACGACGAGTCGCTCGGCAAGCTCGTGTCGCTCGCGGGCGTGCGGTCGTTTCCAGTCCGCGTGAAGTGCGCCAGCCTCGCGTGGCACACCCTCAAGGCCGCACTCGCCAGCGCGGCCGATCCCGTCGTCACCAAATAACGCAACGGCTCGTTTGTGGAGCCCTGGGCCTTCAGGCCCAGGGAACACTGGCACGAGGTTCCGGGTTCCCGCTGGGCCTGAAGGCCCAGCGCTCCGCATTCCGGACAGAGGCGACATCCCGAACGACGGGCGTCAGGGCGGATTCAGATCACGTCGGGCGTCGTCAGGACCAGATCCATCCAGTCGGGATGTGACATCAGGCTGGGGCGGACGTCGTTGAACGTCTGCTCGAGCATGTAGAGCTGCAGCAGCGCGACCGTGGCGTCCGGATCGGCCGGCAGGAACGCCGCGTCGGTCGTGGCCGTGCGATAGGCGAGCAGGAACGCCGACGAGGCCGACGCCGTCCACCAGCGCGCGTACGCCGCGAGTCGTTCGAGTTGCTGCGGCGCCGCGCCGATGCGCGAGGCGAGTGCCGCACCGGCGGCCAGGTGGAACGACCGCAACATCGTGGCGACGTCGGCGAGCGGGCTCCGCCAGCGCAGGCGTCGTTCGGGCGACTCGCTCGTGTCGTCGCCGGGGCTGAGGAAGGTGAAGTCCCCCTCGTGCAGCAGCACGTGCGCGAGGTCGAAGCTGCCGTGGACGCGCGTGAGGGGCACGACACCGCTCACCCGTGCGCGAGCCGCGCGGATCGTCTCGAGCATTTCGTCGGATCGGGCCATGAGGCGTTCGACCCGCGCCCGCACGCTGTCGGTGGGCGCGTAGGAAACGAGCGCCGCGTGCGCTCTCTCCCAGGCCGCGGCTGCGCGATCGGCGAGCGTGTCGGCGGCGCGAGCGTCAGCCGTGGCCCGGTCGGCGTCCGACGCCGGCAGGACCGCCATCGCGCGGTGCAGATCCGCGGCGCGCAGCCCGAGCACGGAGGCCGTCTGCAGATAGCTGCCGACCGTTTCCTGCGCCGTGCTGAGCGCTTCGGCCATCCAGAGCGACGGCAGGCTCGCCGGCACGACGGGGGCGGGTCCCAGCGTTTCCGTGAGGTCGAAGTAGCGTTCGAGCTCCGCGAGCGCGTGGCCCCACCCATCGGCCTGGTGCGGCACGAACGTGTTGAGCACCGCAATCGTCGTCGGTGCGCCGTCGCGATCGACGTACTCGACCGCGCCGAGATAGGTTGGCGTTCGCGCGAAGCCTTGCGCGTTCAGGTCTTCGCTGATGGCGCACTCCGGACTGGCGCCAGGCCACATGCGGCGGACGATCTCGACCCGCACGCGCTCGCCGTACGACGCCGATGACGGGAAGCGATCGTTGTCGAAGGGCGCTGTGCCGAGATCCTCGATCCGGCGCGGGAGGTTCAGCCCCGCCAGCGCGGACGACGGCGCTGGCCGCAGTCGTCCGTCGTGCAGCGTCAGTCCGCGCCCGCCGGTGACGACGTTCACGATCGCGCGGCCGAGCGGACCGTCGACGCGTCCGTGCAGCACGCCCTTGCGCGCGCCGGCGATGCGGACGACGGCCGCGTCCGGCGTGTAACGCACGATGTCCTCGCCGCGCTCGCCAGGCGTCGCCGCGAGCGGCACCGCGTAGCGGATCCGGCCGCCGTCGGCGAGGTCGACGTCGAGGACGATCATGAAGATCGGCTCGTCGCCGCTTTCGAGCACCCCCCAGTCGGCGATGGTCACGCGCGCGACGTCCGACGGTCCGTGCAGCACCCACGGCTGCCGCTGCAGGAACAACGGCAGATGGCGGCGCTCGAGCATGTGACGCACGCTCGTGTCGAGCAGCTTCGACCATTCCGGTCCGACGAGCAGCGGCGCCTGGTCGGGATCGACTTCCGGCACGAGCGCCGCCGACCGGCCGCCGAGCGGCGCGGGCGGCTCGCGCTGCAGCTTCAACCAGAGGAACGCGTACGGGCCGAGCGTGAGAAAGTACGGCGCGTCACTGATGCGCGGCAGCTCGACGCCGCCGAACATCTCGACCGGCACGAGTCCGGCGACGCGCGCGAGATCCAGCGACACGGCCTGCACCGTTCGCGAGAGATTCGCGACGACGAGGATCGGATCCTCGGCGTCGTAGCGGCGGATGAACGCGAAGATCCGGCGGTTGACCGGACGCAGAAGCTCCATCGTACCGCGTCCGAACGTCACATGGCGCTGGCGCAGCGCGATCGTGCGGCGCATCCAGGCGAGCAGCGAATGCGGCGAGCGCTCTTGCGCCTCGACGTTCACCGACTGATAGCCGTAGACCGGGTCCATCACGAGCGGCGCGTACAGTCGCGCAGGATCGGCGTGCGAGAACCCGCCGTTGCGGTCCGCGTTCCACTGCATCGGCGTGCGGACGCCGTTGCGGTCGCCGAGATAGATGTTGTCGCCCATGCCGAGCTCGTCGCCGTAGTAGAGGACCGGCGTGCCGGGCAGCGAGATGAGCAGGGCCGTCATCAACTCGATGCGCGGCCGGCTGTTCTCCATGAGCGGCGCGAGCCGCCGCCGGATGCCCACGTTCAGCCGCATCTGCGGATCGGCCGCGTACGCCTCGTACATGTAGTCGCGCTCCTCGTCGCTCACCATCTCGAGCGTCAGCTCGTCGTGGTTGCGGAGGAACGTCGCCCACTGACAGATGTCCGGGATGTCCGGCATCTGGTAGAGGATTTCCGACAGCGGATGGCGGTCTTCCTGTCGAAGCGCCATGAACAGACGCGGCATGAGCGGGAAGTGGAACGCCATGTGGCATTCGTCGCCATCGCCGAAATAGGCGCGCACGTCCGACGGCCACTGGTTCGCCTCGGCGAGCAGCATCCGGTTCGGATAGCGCGCGTCGAGCTCGCGGCGGATTTCCTTGAGGATCGCGTGCGTCTCCGGCAGGTTCGCGCACTGCGTGCCTTCACGCTCGACGAGGTACGGCACGGCGTCGAGCCGCATGCCGTCGACGCCGAGGTCGAGCCCGAAGCGCATCACCTTCAACACCGCCTTCTTGACGAGCGGGTTGTCGAAGTTCAGATCCGGCTGGTGATAGAAGAACCGGTGCCAGTAGTACGCGCCCGCGACGGGATCCCAGGTCCAGTTCGATCGCTCCGCATCCTTGAAGACGATCGGCACGCCGGCGTACTTGTCCGGCGTGTCGCTCCATACGTAGAAGTTGCGCTTCGACGTGCCCGGACGCGCGCGGCGCGCGGCCTGAAACCAGGGGTGCTGATCCGACGTGTGGTTGATGACGAGCTCGGTGACGACCCGGAGGCCGCGGCGATGCGCTTCGCTCATGAAGCGCGCGAAGTCGCGTCGCGTGCCGTAGCTCGGATGGATGCCTTGATAGTGCGCGATGTCGTAGGCGTCGTCGGGCAGGGGCGACGGGTAGGACGGCTGGAGCCAGAG
>CALFMR010000260.1 GCA_937880585.1 uncultured Acidobacteriota bacterium | reverse complement strand
CGGCGCAGCCGATGGTTGGGTTCCCCGACCCGCCATCGCCGCGGCTGGACGTCCATCCCTTCACGGACGCGGAAGTCGACGACCTCATCGGAACGCTCGACCGCGTCTTCGCCGGGCCGCTGCCGGCGGGCGATCCGCTGGCCGATCCGGAGCTGCAGCTCTGGAAGTTCATGCGGTGGGTGCAGACCGGCGAGCTCGCGCCCACGCAGGAGGCGCGCGTCGTCACGCGGCTCGATCGGCTGGCGCTCGAACATCCGCAGTACGCGACGCTCATCGAGCGGCAGCGCAGCGCGATCCCGGCGCTCACGATCGGCAAGGTGGCGCCCGACATCAGCGGCAACGACCTGGACGGCGTGCGCTTCAACCTGTCGGACTATCGCGGCAAGGTCGTCGTGCTGACGTTCTCGGGCAACTGGTGCGGCATCTGCCGCGCGCAGTATCCGGTCGAACGGCGCCTTCTGGACATGTACAAGGACGCGCCCTTCGCCATGCTCGGCGTCAACAGTGATCGGACGCTCGACGTCGCGCGTCAGGGGCTCGCCGAGAGCGGGCTGGCGTACCGATCGTGGTGGGACGGTTACGCGGCGTCGAACGTCGAAGGACCAATTTCCACGGCGTACAACGTCTACGGCTGGCCGACGACCTACGTGCTCGATCCGCAGGGCGTCATCCGATTCGTCGACGTGCGGCAGGACGACCTCGTCGAGGCGGTGCAGCAGCTCCTGACCCAGGCCATGCCCGGCGCACCGACGATGCAGGCTAGCCGGTAGTCTTCCTCCACTTCACGCAAGCGCCTGGATGACGTCCGCGCGCGTGACGATGAACGTCTCGCCGCACGCGAAGTCGCGCACCAGCACGGCCGGATTGTCCGGCGTGATCATCGTCGCCAGCGCCTCGAGACTCGTCGAGATGTCGACGAACGGGAATGCGGGCTGCATCAGCGAGGCGACCGGCTGCGTCCGGACGGACGCGTCGGCGACGAGCGCGTCGTAGAGCGACGTCTCGTTGATCGAGCCGACCATCCGGCCGGCGTCGGTGACTGGCACGTGCGAGTAGCCGTGTTCGGCCATGACCTGGATGGCGCGGCTGACCGGCTCGGCGCAGTCGACGGTCACGAGCCGTCGGTCGGTGCGCTGCGCGACGAGATCGCGCGCGGTCGCGCCCGTCTTGTTCAGGTACCCCTTCGCGCGCATCCAGTCGTCGTTGAACATCTTGCCCAGGTAGCGCGATCCGTGGTCGTGCACGATGACGACGATCACGTCGTCATCCGCGACGTGCGGCGCGAGCTGCAGGAGGCCGGCCATGGCGGCGCCCGCCGAGTTGCCGCCGAAGATGCCTTCCTCGCGCGTCAGCCGGCGCGTCATGAGCGCCGCGTCCTTGTCGGTGACTTTCTCGAAGTGATCGATCACCGAGAAGTCGACGTTGCCCGGCAGGAAATCCTCGCCGATGCCTTCGGTGACGTACGGGTAGATCTCGTGCTTGTCGAAGACGCCCGTCTCTTTGTACTTCTTGAACACCGAGCCGTACGTGTCGATCCCCCACACCTTGATCGCCGGGTTCCGCTCTTTCAGAAATCGGCCGGCGCCCGAGATCGTTCCGCCCGTGCCGACGCCAGCGACGAGGTGCGTGATGCGGCCGCCGGTCTGCTCCCAGATTTCGGGTCCGGTCTGCTCGTAGTGCGCGGCCGTGTTCGACAGATTGTCGTATTGCCCGGCCTTCCACGCGTTCGGCACGTCGCGGGCGAGTCGCGACGCGACCGAATAGTACGAGCGTGGATCCTCCGGATCGACGTCGGTCGGGCACACGATGACGTCGGCGCCGAACGCGCGTAGCGCGTCGATCTTTTCCTTCGACTGCTTGTCGGTCGTCGTGAAGATGCAGCGATAGCCCTTGACGACGGCGGCAAGGGCCAGGCCCATGCCCGTGTTGCCCGACGTGCCTTCGACGATGACGCCGCCGGGACGAAGCTGTCCGGCGCGCTCGGCGTCCTCGATCATCTTCAGCGCCATGCGGTCTTTGATCGAGTTGCCGGGATTGAACGTCTCGAGCTTGGCGAGCACCTCCGCGCGAATGACGCCAGCCGTCAGTTTGTGCAGGCGAACGAGCGGCGTCCGGCCGATCGTGTCGAGGATGGTGTCGGCAATGGGCGGGATCACGCCTCGATTATAGGGAGCCGTCCGGCCGCGCCGCACGCCCGTGTTGGGCCGTCGTCTGCCCGATCGCAACTGGCGGCGACGGCTGCATGAAGGACGTCGCCGGCCGCGCGGACGTGGGCCGCGGCGTTGACGCGGGCTCGTAGAGGACACGACCGTCGCCGCTCGCGACAGTCGTGAGGCCGAGGGCGTCGATCGCAAGCGACTGCAGTGGGGCGCTCGTGTGCGCCGTGTCGATCACGACGTAGCCGAGATGCGACGAGGCGAGAAAGGCCGGCGCGGCCGCGATCGCGGCCGCGCGCTCGGACGACGCGATCGTTTGACCTTCGCTGAGATCCATGAGCGCGCGCAGGAAGGGATCGGTCCGATAGAACGTCAGCTTGATCGCCGAGATGCGCGACAGATAGCCGCCGATGATCGGCTTGCCGTGCACCGTCTGGTAGAACTGCGACGCGGGCGTGAAGGCACCGTACGTCACGAGCCCGTCGCGCAGGCCAAACGGCAGATCGAGCACGCTGACGTCCCGCGGGTCGGCGGCAATCGTGCGATAGACGCTCGGCACGGCGGCCGAGAACAGCGGTCGGGGAAGCGCGGTCAACTCGAACACGACGAGTGCCGCCACGATCGCGAGCATCCGGCGTCGAGTCTGCGGCATCTGTCGTCCGAGCGCCGCGAGCGCTGACGCGAAGATCGCGGTCACGCCGAGCAGGACCATGACCGAAAAGCGCGACGGCATCCGCGCTTCGCCGAGCACCGGCACGTACCGCAGGAATGTCCACGGCGTGGGCACGAGTGTCTCGACGCCCGCCACACGCAGAAAAGGTCCCACGGTAAAGGATGCGAAGGCGAGCGTGACGACGACCCAGGTGCGGTCCGGCCGGAAGCGCGCGATTCGCCACGCGATGACGATCACCGCCAGCACGACGAGCGGCAGCGACGCGACGTTCTCGCCGGCGTGTCCCGGCTGGCGTTCGAGGAACTCGCGAATCGCGCGCGGCGTGAGCGGGTGATTCGGATTGGGCAGCACGAAATCGACAAGGTCCACGCCCGGCGCGCTCGACCGCCACCGGACCGGCGCGGTGACCATGCGTCCCGCCATGGAACGGGCCGCCAACGTGTACAGCGCCGGTGAAAGCAGCACGACGGCGGCGGCAACCGCGGCCGCGCCGGCGCGAATGCGCGGCGCGATGCGCTCGACGGGTCGCATCGCGATCGCGACGCGCACGGCAAGCCACGCCCTCACGACAACGAGCATCGTCAGCACGAGCACGGGCGTGTAGAGCGTGTGCATCTCGATGTGCATGCCGCCCACGCGCACGTCACCTCCGGCCATCCAATGGATGCCGACGATGGCCAGGGCGAGGAGCGCGAGGAGGACGTCGACCATGAGTCGTGCGACACGCGCGCCGGACGAGCGGCCAGTGACGTCTACGCGGATCGTCTGGCACGCGACGAACAGCGCCATCAGCACGGCGCAGTAGATGCCGAAGTAGGGATCGGAAAAGTAACCCCAGGCGAGCATGGCACCGCACGCGGCGCCGTCCCGGACGCGCGCGCTCGACCACGCGCGATCGAGCCAGTAGGCGAAGAACGGCAGCGGCGCGGCCGCGGCGAGGCTGAAATGGCCGCCGCCGCGTTCGACGAGAAACGGCGAACACGCGAAGACGACGCCCGCGATCCACGCTTCGGCGGTCCGTCCCGTGAGACGCCGGGCCAGGACGAACATCCCGAATCCCGCGAGCGCGATGTTCAGCAGGTAGATGAGGTTGAACGTCGCGACGAGGCCGAGCGCCGGTTGCAGAGGCAGCGCGACGAGATCGTTGAAGACGGTGTAGTTGTGCAGGCTGAGATCGGTCAGGCCTTCGAAAGGCAGGATCGTGTCGGTCGTGAACGGCCAGTGACCGGCGCGGAGCTCGTGGGCGAACACCCACGGGTTCCAGATGTAGACGCCCGTGTCGCCGTCCATCGAACCCGTGACGCGGTCACCGAGGTGCAGGACGAGCGGCCAGCTCTGGAACGCGGCGACGAGCAGGTACGACGCGAAGACCCAGGTCGTCCATCGCCGCGCGCGTCGCGGCATACTGGGTGCCGGCATGCGGCGGTAAGCATACACGCCCGCGCGCCCGATCGGCGGATCCCTCTCAGCCGGTCAGGCAGTGCATCCACTGCGCGAAGCCGTCCCACACGAGGACGCCCGTGACGAGCACCGCGACGCCGGTGCCCGCGCGCGACGACTCGCCGAGCGAGCCGAGCGCGAACGCGGCCAGCGCCGCGACGAGCGGCGCCGCGGCGAGATTCGTGCGCATCTCGACCGCCGTGAAGATGCCGAGCGCCGAGAAGAGGATCCACGTCGCTGCCCAGCCGGCAAGGACGAGCGTCAGGCCGTCGCGCGGCCGCCGGACCGCGATCCAGCAGGCGCCGGCGAATGCCGTGACGATGGCGAGGCCGCCGAAGTCCAGCGACACGTCGTGCCGCCACCGTTCGAACTTGATCGATGCCGGCGCGGCCATCGATCGCGCCTCGCCCCCACCTTCGCCCGAGACGACGCGCGCGATCGTCGTGCGATACACGGTCGTGAAGTGCGAGTAGTAGGCCGCGTACGACACGACCATGGCGGCGACGAGCGCGGCCGCAATCCACGCCGCGAGCCGTCGTTCGGCGGAAGCGCCCGCGATCGCAAGGACGACGACAACGAGCGCTACGAGCGGGACGCCGACCGACAACGTGCTGAAGTGCGAGAGGACCGCGACGGCGAGGAGCAGCGCGACGGCCGAGACGCTCCACCATGGCGCGCGTCGCCGCGCCGCCATCCAGCCGACGAGGCCCAGCGCGACGCCGAACACACCTTGTCCGTAGAGGTTCGTCAAGTTCGACGTGCAGAGCGTCGCGAGCGGCGCGCGCGCGAACGGCCAGAGGCCGGCGAAGAGCAACGGCGCCCACCGGTTGCTCCATGCCACGCGCAAGGCGAAGTAGATCGCGAGTCCGACGAGCGCATCGGCCGAGAGCGAGAGTGCGCGCAACAGCCAGACCTGGTCGAGATCGGCCGGGAACCACCGCCAGAACGGCATCGCGTTGACGTAAAGGGCGATCGCGTACGGAAACTCGAGAAACGGCCGCGGCGTGATCGACGTGAAAAAGTAGTGGCCCGCGTGCACCTGCTCGGCGCGATGAATCTGGAAGATCGCGTCGCCGATGAGGACACGCGCGTGGCCGAAGAAGGCGAGCTTCACCGCGCTCGGCACGAGCACGAGTCCCGCCGCGATGCCCCACTCGCTCGAACCCGATGCCGCCGGCTTCCACCACCGGATGGCGCCGACGAATAGGCCAATCACGGCCGCGCCGGCCGACACACGGATCAGATAGTCGGGGAAGCCGCCGAGAAATGCGGCGTCGAAGGCGAGCAGCCACGCGTGCGCGACGCCAGCGATGACGCCCATGGCGAGCGCCCACCAGGGACCGAAGCCGCACGCGAGCGCCGCCAGTGTCAGGCACATGGCCGCCAGTGCCGCGAGCATCACGACGCGCCACGTGGGCGAGAACGCACCCGTCGCCGGCGCAATCGTCACATCGTCAATCGTCACGCCGAGCGCGCGGCGATCGTTCGGACCCGGAGTGAAGGTGTTCGACAGATCGATCGCGACCGCGAGCGTGTGACCAGACGCCGGCGGGACGTCGACGATGAAGGTGCGCGGATCGTTCGTCGTGTCCGCGCGCAGTCGAGGCGCGCCGTCCACGCTCACGACCATCTGCGGTGGCGGCGGCACGTCCGGGCCGCGTCCGGCCGTAAGGTGAAAGCCGACGCGATAGGCGCGGGATCGATCGATCTCGGGGACGGTGATCTCCGCGTGTGCCCGCGTCCAACTGAACGAGTGTCCGGCGGCGTCGCTCTCGGGCGGATAGAACCCGCGCGCCGTGAACCACGCCCGCGTGCGGCCCACCCAGCCGGCGTCGGCGATCGGCCCCTCGAGCGGCACGGGCGTCCACCACCGCACGCCGCTCGTCAGCGCGATCGCGGCCGATGCGCCAGCCAGGATCAGAACGACGAGCGCGGTGAACAGGGAGAAACGTCGGCGCATGACGGCGTGTGCGACCGGCCGACATCATATCCTTCCCGCCTGCGCGCTACGCGCTCCGGCGGGCAAGCGACCTGTTGCGTGTCTTCGCGACCTCGCGCCTTCGCGTGAGGCGCACTCCGCCCTTCGCGATCTTCGCGCCTTCCCGTGAGGCCGACCTTCGCGGACTTCGCGTGCTCATGAGGCGCGCCTGGCAGGCGCGCGATGCGTCAACACGCGCGTCCCGCGTCCACGCCGTGCGGCCGGTCGCGACGGCTTCCTTTCCGTCTTCACACGGTCGAGGCTCTGTCGCAGCGCGTCCATCAGATTGACGACACGCGCCGGGCGTTCGGCGGCGGGCGCCGCGATGGTCTTGCCGCGCTGTTTGGCGGCGATCATCTTGCGCAGCGCGTCTTCGTAGTCGTCGTGGTAGTCGGTGAGCGGACGGTCGCTCTCGAAGCCATCGAGGATCTGGCGCGCCAGCTTCACTTCGGACGCCTTGGCCTTGGCGCGCGCGAACTTCAACTCGTCGATACCGTCCATCGCACGGATTTCGTCGCCGTGCCGCAGCGTGTACATGACGAGGCCGGATTCGTGCGGACGGATGGCCACGAGATACTCGCGGCCGTGGAGCGCGACCTTGCCGACGCCCGCGCGATCGCCGAGCGCGTCGCGAAGGACCGCGAACGCCGATCCAGACGCCGCGTTGTCGGGCGCGACGTAGTACGGCCGTTCGATGAAGAGCGGCTGCACCCGCGCGGCGTCGACGACCTGCTCGATCGCGATCGTGTGCGTCGACTCGGGACGGACCGACGCGATGTCGTCCGGATCGATCCGCACGTAGCGGTCCTTGCCGACGGCGTAGCCCTTCACGATGTCGGCGTTGTCGACTTCGACGTGGCAGTGCGGGCACCACTTGCGAAGCTGGATCGGCGTGCCGCAGCGCGCATGGAGCTGGCGGAACGCGATCTCGCCGGCCGGATCGGTCGCGGCGAAGACGCGGATGGAAATCGAGATGAGGCTGAGCTTCAGCGATCCCCTCCAGAGCGGACGCGTGGCCATGGGACCTTCTTTCCTTCGATCGACGTCAGACCGCCGGTGCGCGACGCCGAGACGGCCACGCCGCCGGGATCGCGCGCGTCCAGATGAGGTGCGCGCGTGGCGTGAGATGGCCGAACGGCGGCAGGCGCGCGTCGGCAAAGCCCCACTCGCGAAGATCGACCAGATACTGCGCGCGCGAGAGCAGCGTGCCTCGACAGAGCTTGACGCCCGGGACCGACGACGCGATCGGCGCCGCGAGCAGCCGGCGCACGACCCAGCGAGGAATGATGTCCGTCTCGGTCGGGTACACGTAGCCGAAGAGCGCGACATGCGCGAGGAGCACGCGCTCGTGACCGCGGAATCGCGCAACGAGGTGCAGCCAGTCGAACGATCGTCCCGCCCGGAGAAGCAGGTGCAGCACGTCGGCGCCGTCGAAGCGCTCGCGTTCCATGACGAAGGATTTCGTCCACAGCAGATCTTCGGCGGGGCAGACCGGCAGGCGGAATCCCAGTACTTTCGCTGGCACCGCGCGCGCGAAAAACACGTCGTCGACGTCGGTCAGCGCGTTGCCGCTGCTGAAGATGACGTCGACTTCCGCCGCGTCGCTGATCGCCTTGCCAAGCCAGTGCGGAAAGACCAGCCGCGTACGAATCCCAGCGCGGCGAAGGGCCCGCGCGGCGACCGGCCAGTCGCGCGGACGAATCATCA
>CALFMR010000259.1 GCA_937880585.1 uncultured Acidobacteriota bacterium | reverse complement strand
GTCCGTGTCGTTCGGGAGCGTCACTGAGTACGTCTCGTCGGGTGAATCGGCCAGCCCATCGGCCGGGTAGAGCAGACGCCAGGTGCCGCCGCCGCTCGAGTACTCGCCCTTCTGAATGGGACTACGCGCGTCGTGGACCTGGATGGTGACTTTCGCGCCCGACGTCTCGCGTGCGATGGTCGTCGTCATCGTCGGCGGCGTGTTGTCGACGTCGATCAGGTCGCTTTCACGCTCGCCGGTGAGCGCGCGATCGGCGGCATTCGACGGGCTGTCGGACGCGCGTACCCGCACGATGTAGCGGCCATCGGCCACGGCCGTCGTATCCCACACGAAGATGCTGTCGGTGAGGTCGGCCTTGAGGGGACGCCACGCCTGTTCGCCCTCGCGCCGATAGTCGAGCGAGTAGACGAGCTGGTCGTCGTCTTCGTCGTCGGCTTTCCACGTGATCGTCTGGAGGCCGTGTTCGAACATGCGCCGGCCGGGCTGCGGAGTCGGCTGGGCCGTGTCGCCCGGTGGCCGGCGCGATTCCATCGTCGCGTCGTCCATGCCCGCGATTGCGCCTTCGTCATTTTGATAGGCGCGCTGGAAGACGACGCCCGGCGGATGCGCGGTCACCGAGCTCACGACGGGGCGCGTGTTCCGCGCGAGATACGCGACGGTGACGGCAGTGAGCGAGGCGTGCGGCGCGGTGGCGGCGCCGTTCGTGAACGTCGCCTTCCATTGGAGAAACCGCGCGGCGGGACTCGTCACGCGTTCCCCCGTGGACTGCGTGTAGGCGCTCGACCAGTCGCTCCACGAGTCGTCGGGCGTCTCGGTGTTGCCCGATCGCGTGGCGAGCGTGACGTGGCCCGCGCCCTCCCAGCGAATCACGCCCCAGGTCGCGACGCTCTTCGTGTCATGCACCGCGGACGTGTACGACGCGCTCGCTTCGGTCGAGGTCCCAATCGACAGCACTCGTCCAGGATTCGCTGTCGCGAACGCCACGGGCGCGGCTCCGGCATCCGGCACGGCGAAACGCGTGACCTGTCGCGCGTCGACGCCGGTGAACAACTGCGCGTTGCGGCTCGCGTCGACTTTGTACAACCGGCCCGATGGTCCGGTCGCGACGAAGACGCCGTCGGCCGCTGCCGCGAGGTCGTAGATGACATCGGGCGCGGACCAGAACTGTTCCCAGGTGCCGTCGGCGGCAATGCGATACAGCACGGATCGTTCGGGCGCGCTGGCCGTGGTGCTCGTCGAGGACGCCGACGATGTCGTGGTCGTCGTCGTGGTGGCGGTCGACGCATCAGAGGCGGAGCTCGACACGGTGATCGACGCCGAGACCGTCGGGATCTCGCCCGCGCTCGACGGCTCGCTTCCTTGACCGATCGCCGCGGCGTAGATGACGCCCGTCGTATCGACGGAAATCGCCCCGAGTTCGTTGAGCCCCGAATCGAGCAGTACGAACGGCTTGTCGTTCGCGTCGAAACGATAGAGCCGTCCGGGCGACGCCGTGCCGGCTAGCATCTGTCCCGACCCGTCGAGTGCAAGGCGCACGACGTGCGCCGCCGCAGGCCGATAGACGACCGTCGACGCGCCCGACGCGTCGACGCGATAGACGACTGCGGGGCTGCCGGCGCCAACCCAGAGGCGTCCCTGCCGATCGACGGCGAGCGCCCAGATGTACTTCTCACTTGGATCGAAGAACGTCGTCGCCGTGCCGTTCCGATCGATCGCGTATACCTTGCCGTCCGGACTCGTGGCCGCGAACACGCGCGTTCGGTCAGCCGCGAGCGCGAACACGTGGCTCTCGGGCGAATCGAAAACCGTGCGTTCCGGCTGTCCGTTGCGCACTTGAATCACGCGGCCGTCGCCGCCCGTCCCTGCCCAGAGCGTGCCGTCGGGCGCCTGAATCAAGCTCCAGATCTGCGCGGGCGTCGACGTGAGGCGGCTCGACAGATCCGGTCCGGCGGTGAGCACACCGGCCGTGCTGACGTAGACGCCATCCGATCGACCCTTCAAGAGATCTGCGGCGGTGCCGACGGTCCAGAACGTCGGACCGGACGCGACGATCGTTGCGACCGACAGCGCGAGGCCAGCCGCAGTTGCGATCCACGGAACGGCTGACAGACGAAGACGGGAGAGACGACGGACTTCGGGAACGGCATGCAGCATGGCGATGGGACGATGGGAGACGCGTGTGACAGCCGACTAGCGCGGCTGGAGGGTAATGGTCATCGTGCGCGAACCGTGGACCGCGGCGTCCATCCGCGCTTCCCAGGCGCCGACGACGGTCGCGTGGAGCGTCTTGCGCGCGGACGTCGCGTCCGCGGCAAGCGCCGACTGCACCGAATCCGGAAGTCCCGACAAGGTCTCGCCGCCGGTGCTCGTGCCGGGCTCCGCTTCGATCAGCCGGACGTAGAGCCGGTTGTTCCGGCGCGTGCGGTTGAGCTTCTCGACGACGTCGGGCCAGCTTTCGGGCGTGGCCGGATCCAGGTCGCTCGCCTCGAGCGCGGTGAGGCCTTGCGCGTCGGTCACGACGAGCGTGAGCGGTCCGCTGGCGTAAGACGGCATCGTCACGTCGATCGGCACGGTGCGGAGGTCGCCGCGATAGTCGCGAAGCTGAACCTGCAGCCGGCAGGTTTCGCCAGGACTCGGGCGCGTCGTGTCCAGCCACGCCCGCTCGATCGTCGTTGTCGCCTGCCGTTCGGACATGTCGAGCGAGAGGTCGAGCGACACCGGCTCGACATCGCGGAACGCGTTCGTGAGCGCGGCGGCAATCGGTGTGGCGACGGCCGTCGCGACGTCGGTCGACGCGGAGTCGCCGGAGAAGAGATCGTCGATGGCGACGCGCCCGGCGTCGCCGAAATCGAGCGCGCCGTGCGCCGCGATCGACATGACGCCCGTCTGCCGCTCGTAGGCGGTGATCGCGTTCAGGACGCCAACGTAAGTGAGCAGCGGCGTGAGCGACCGATCGCGCGCGACGAAGAAGTGGAACGGCCGCGCTGGACCGGTGCCCGACGTGAGCGAGAGCGTGACTTCGAGCTCGGCGGGCCCAGCACCGATCGTGCCGCCGACGGCCGTTGCGCGATCCTGCGTCACCGTGCCGATGACCGGGCCGAGCGTCGCGATCTTCATCGAGCTGTCCAGGCTCGGCAGCACCGTGTAGACGTGCGCGCGCGTCATCGGCAGCGATGCGGATCCGAGATTGAGAAACGGATGGCCGAATGCGTAGACGCGCGTGCGGTCGACATAGGTGATGGTCCCGGTCGCGCCCATCTCGACGTCGCCGCGGATGAGGCTCATGCCGATCGGATCGCCGGGCTGCGGCGCGTCGGCGTCGTCCGCGGTCGCGGCGCGCGGAGAGGTTGCAGCCGCGGTCGCGGAGGTCGTCGCAAAGGCCTGACGGAGGTCGCCCTCGACCATTGGATCGAAGCCGTTCAGGACCATGGCGGCCGCGATCGGGCGGAGTGTCGGCGCGAGGCCGGCGAGTGAGGCAGACGCGGCGAGACGATCTCCGATGAGTGGAGATACCGGCATGATGGCGCGCGTCGCGAGACGACTGAGCGTCGTCATCACGTCAGCCGGCGAGGCCGGCCACTGGAGTGCGAGTCCAGCGTTCGTCGACCGGCCCGTCGACGAGTCGACGGCGTCGGTCATCTCGCCGATCGGCGTGATGCCCGCGAGCGGCTCCTTCGGAAAGGACCCGAGCGCGTAGGAGACGGCACCGATGAGCCGGCCGTCGACGTACACCGGACTGCCGCTCATCCCGGCGATGACGCCGGTGTTGGCGAGCGGCCCGCCCTCGAGCCGCGCGAGGATCAAGTCGTGCCGAGGGCCGATGGCGTTCTTCAGCACGCCGATGATCGTCGCCTGGAACTCGTCGCGCGCGCTGCCGGCGAACACGGTCCGGCCCACGCCGACCATGCCCGGCGTGACCTGGTCAATCGGCAGGAACAGGGACGAATCAGCCGGTGTGGCCGCGAGCACGGCAACGGCGGCGAACACGACAGCCAGGCAGGACGCCAGACGTTGCATGGGAGGGCCTTTCGTGAAAACCGTCGCGACTGGTTATAGCACGCGTCGCGCGGGTGAAGTTGACCTGGCTCGCGGCGCTCTGTTACGCTCCGTCCCAGCAATGGTCACCTTCACGCTCTATCGGACTGTCGCCAACGCCGCCTGGCCGGCGTGGCGGTGGTACGTCCAACGGGGTGAAGGGGCCGCGTAGTCCGGCGTACGCCGCGCGTCGAAGGCAAGAGGCCTCTTCAGCCACCTGGTGCTGGAGGGGCTTTTTTTGTGTCCGCGAGCGGATTGAGTTGAGCTGCCGATGACCGAGATTGTCGAAACCATAACGGGCGCGTCGACCGAGGCGCTGCGGGCTGCGAGGGACCAGGGGACGGCCGACCTCGTCGGTCTGCGCCTCG
>CALFMR010000258.1 GCA_937880585.1 uncultured Acidobacteriota bacterium | reverse complement strand
CGCGAGTGGGGCGGCGTCGTGCCGGAGATCGCCTCGCGCCAGCACGTGCGCGACATCTGCGGCGTCGTCGAGCGCGCGCTCGAGCGGGCGGAGGCCGGATGGAGCGACATCGACGCGATTGCGGTCACGCAGGGACCGGGACTCGTCGGGTCGCTGCTCGTCGGCGTCTCGTTCGCCAAGGCTGCTGCCGCGCGGCTCGACATTCCCATCATCGCCACGCATCATCTGGCTGGTCACATCGAGTCGATCTTTCTCGACCACGGCGCGATTCCCCTGCCCGCAGCGGTGCTCGTCGTGTCCGGTGGACACACCAGCCTGTACGCCGTGCCCGAGCCCGGACGCTACGATCTCGTTGGGCGCACGCGCGACGATGCGGCAGGTGAGGCGTACGACAAGGTGGCCAAGTTACTCGGCCTCGGCTATCCGGGAGGGCCGATCATCGATCGGACCGCGCGCGCTGGCGACGACCGCGCGGTGGATCTCCCGCGGCCTCGTTTCACGCATGCAGATCGGAACGCACCGGTGGGCGAGGGACGACCGCTCGCGGAGTTCAGTTTTTCTGGATTGAAGACCGCCGTCGTCCGCGAACTGCAGAAGCGCGGCGTGCCGGTCGCGACGGGTCTGACCGTGCCGTCCGATGCCGGTCCGCTGTCGCCGACGGAAGTCGCCGACTTCTGCGCCAGCTTTCAGCGCGTCGTCGTCGAGAGTCTCATCGATCGGACGTTCGACGCCGCGCGGCAGCTCGGCGCGCGCAGCATCGGCATCGCCGGCGGCGTGTCGGCCAACAGCCGGCTGCGCGCCGATGCGATCGCGCGCGGCGAACGTGAAGGTCTGCCGGTCTACGTCCCGGCGCTGTCGCTCTCGACCGACAACGCCGCGATGATCGCCGCCGCCGGCCTGCGCGCGATCGAGGCCGGGCGCGCGTCGACGCTCGACTTCAACGCGCAGGCGACGCTGCCGATCGGATAGGCCTCACGCGAAGACGCTCACGCGAAGGCGCGAAGATCGCGAAGGGGACAGAATCAAAAAAGATGACACCGCGAGCCCCCGAGCGTAGCGAGGGCGGCGAAGCGCCGTAGCGCTGGGGGTGGGGCCCCAGCGCATTGCAAAGAAGATGACGTGACGGCGACACGGACACAAACACAAACAGGGTCGCGCCGTGCTCTCGCGGAGCCCCGGGTCTTCAGACCCGGGGGGAACCCGGAACCGCGTGTCCCCTGGGCCTGAAGGCCCAGGGCTCCACGGCGATAGGCAAATGTCCACCGACCCTCGCCAATATCCCTCGCGCGCCATCGTCGCTGTCGGTGCCGTGATTCTCGCCGGCGCCGGAGACGGCCTGTCCGTCGTGATCGCGCGGCGTGGCCGCGAACCGCACGCTGGCATCTGGAGTCTGCCCGGCGGTGCGGTCGAGTTGGGAGAGACGCTGGTCGAAGCCGTCGCGCGTGAAGCGCGCGAAGAAACCGGCCTCATCGTGACGCCGGTCGACGTCGTCGGCGTCTTCGACGAGATCGTCCGCGAGGCCGACGGCCGCGTGCGCTACCACTACGTCATCGTCGACTATCTCTGCCGCGCGACGGGCGGCGCGCTCCGCGCCGCCGACGATGCCGACGAGGTCGCGGCGGTGCCGGTAGGCGAGATCGAAGCCCGCGGTCTGTCCCCGCGGGTCCTGACCGCCATCCGGCGCGGCCTGGCCCTGGCCCGGACGACGCCGGCCGCCTCCTGAGTACAATCGGAGAGTCATGACGAAATCCCTTGCTGCCGCCGCGATGGCCGTGCTGCTGTCGGTGCCGCTCCATGCGGACCTGAAGTACACGATGACGATCGACATGCACGCCTCGTCGGTGCCGGTGCCCGCGCCCGCGAGTCCGGTGACGGCCATGCTCGGCCGGGCCATCGTGAGCCGCATGGCGCCGTCGGGCGCGGTCCACACGACTGTGTTCGTGAGCGACGCGGGGACGCGCGTCGAGTACGGGCAGGCCTACCTCATCATCCCCGCGGGCGGCGTGACGATTGCGCGGCCCGACGGCACGCTCGTCGTGCTCGATCCCGCGCACAAGACCTACTGGAAGACGGCGGTGTCGACGATGGCTGCCTCGGGACTCAAGCCGGAAGTGACGGTTCACCGCACGGGCGAGCACAGCAAAATCGCGGGCGTCGACGCCGAACGTGCCATGCTCGCAATCCGCGTGCCACTCCCGATTCCGCCCGGCGCGAAGATGCCCGCCGGGCTACCGACCGAGCTCTCGATGTCCGGCGACGTGTGGCTGTCGAATCGCTACAAGGCCTACATGCGGTCGGCGACCGGGCTCAGCGGCGGCATGGGGCTCCTCGGGACGGAGACGCTCGCGTCGGAAGGCTTCGTCATGAAGTCCATCCTGCGCGGCGACGTGTTCGGCGGCGAGGAGCTCGAGGCCGTCGTGACGTCGATCGGCGAGACCAAAGCCCCGGCCGGCGCATTCGACATTCCCGCGGGATATACCGAAGTGTCCGCGCCCGTCGCGCTGCCGGTGCCGTCCGCGCAGTAACGCGCTCGACCCGGCGGCTTCCGCCGGCTCCGCGAACCTGCCGCCCGGCCGTCTCGTATATCGTCTGCAGTCGATCTGCCCTCATGGCTCTGGCTGACTCGGCCGTCGTCCTCGATCACGTGAGCGTGGCCTACGGCGCGCAGGCCGCGCTGCGCGACGTCACGGCGGAGTTTCCGAAAGGCGCGGTCGGCCTGCTCGGGCCGAACGGCGCCGGCAAGAGCACGATGCTCAAGGCGCTACTCGGCTTCCTGCGGCCGACGTCGGGCCGGCTCGCGGTGCTCGGGCTCGACGTCGCCGCGCGACCGCTTGAGATCCGCGCGCGGCTCGGCTACATGCCGGAGACCGACGGCTACGTGCCCGGCATGAGCGCCGTGGCGTTCGTCGCCTATTGCGGGCAGCTCGCCGGCTTGCCGGCGGCCGACGCGATGCAGCGTGCGCACGAAGTGCTGTTCTACGTCGGGCTGGGTGAGGCGCGCTACCGGGACATCCAGACGTACTCGACGGGCATGAAGCAGCGCATCAAGCTGGCGCAAGCGCTCGTCCACGATCCCGACCTGCTGTTCCTCGACGAACCCACGAACGGAATGGATCCGAAGGGACGCGATGAGATGCTCGATCTCATCCGCGACCTGGCGCATGGCAAGGGCGTCAATCTCATCCTCTCGTCGCATCTGCTGCCCGATGTCGAATACACGTGCGACTACGTCGTCGTGCTCGATCGCGGCGCGATCGCCACGTCGGGTCCGATCGCGACGCTGAAGGGACCGGCGGGCCGCGTCTTCGAAGTGCGCGTGAAAGGCGCGGCCCGGCCCACGTTCATCGAACGGCTGCGCGAGGCCGGACTCGACTGTCAGCCCGGCGAGGACGACGTGCTGCGCGTGTTCGTGCCGGGCGACGAGCACGGTCCGGGCGAGGATCAGCGCCGCATCTGCGAGATCGCGCGCGATAGCGCCGTACAGGTGCGGCATCTGCGCGCGAGCGTGCCGACGCTCGAAGACGTCTTCGCGCGCGCGGTGGGGGACCAGTGAGTCCGGTCCACGACCAGAGCTATCGGCACTACGACGGCGCGCGGCAGCCGCTCGGGCGCGCGTGGCTCGTGATCCTCGGCCAAGGCCTGCGCGCGCTCCTTCGACGGCGCGCGCTCGTCGCGCTCGTCGTCCTCGCCTGGGTCCCGTTCCTCGTCCGCACCGTCCAGATCTACGTCGTCGCCGCGTATCCACAAGCGCAGGCCGTCCTGTCGGTCACGCCGCGGACATTCCAGCGCTTCGTCGAGCTGCAAAGCGTGTTCGCGTTCTTCGTGACGGTGTACGCCGGCTCCGGCCTGATCGCGAACGACCGCCGCGCCAACGCGCTGCAGGTGTACCTGTCGAAGCCGCTCCTTCGCGTGGAGTACATCATCGGCAAGCTCGCGATTCTGCTGGTCATCCTTTTGGCGACGACGCTCGCGCCGGCGCTCCTGCTCGTCGTCGTGCAGGCGCTCGTGAGCGGCAGCGTGGACTTTCTGCAGCAGCACACCTTCATCGTGCCTGCCGTGACGCTGGCCTCGCTTCTGCGCGTGCTCGTGGCCGCCTTGACGATGCTGGCCTTGTCGTCGATGTCGAAGAGCGCGCGGTACGTCGCCGTGATGTACACGGGCGTCATCTTCTTCACGCAGGCGATGTACGCCGTGCTCACGGCGATCACGGGATCGACGCGCGTCGCGTGGATCTCGATCACCGCCAATCTCGACGTCGTGAGCGATGCGGTCTTCCGGCAGCCGCCGCGCTACGAGACGCCGGTCCTCGTCTCGGTGCTCGTGCTCGCCGGCCTCGTCGTGTTGTCGATTTCCGTGCTCGACCGTCAGGTCCGCGGCGTCGAGGTGGTGTCGTGAGCGACGCGGTCGTCGCCGTGGACCACCTGTCCAAGTGGTACGGGCAGGTCATCGGGCTGAACGACGTCAGCGTGACGGTGCCGCGCGGCATCACGGGCCTGCTCGGTCCGAACGGCGCGGGCAAGAGCACGTTCCTCAAGCTCGTCACGGGGCAGTTGAAGCCGAGCAAGGGACAGGTGCGCGTGCTCGACGAGCCGGTGTGGCGCAACCCGCGCTTGTACGTGCGCATGGGATTCTGCCCGGAGCAGGACGCGTTCTACGACCGGATGACCGGGCTCGAATGGGTGACGGCGCTCGCCGGCTTGAGCGGGCTCGAGGCCACCGCTGCCGAAGCCGCGGCGCGGCGTGCGCTCGGTGCCGTCGACCTGCTCGACGTGGCGGGCAAGCGCATCGGCGCGTACAGCAAGGGCATGCGTCAGCGCGTCAAGCTCGCGCAGGCCATCGTGCACGATCCGGAACTGCTCGTCCTCGACGAGCCGCTCGCCGGGATGGATCCGCTCGCGCGGCGCCGGACGATCCGTCTCATCCGCGACTGGGCGCGTCAGGGGCGCAGCGTCATCGTCTCGAGCCACATCCTGCACGAGATCGAGTCGATGACGTCGAACATCCTGCTCATCAGCAACGGCCGCATCCTGGCCGAGGGCAACGTCCATCAGATTCGCGATCTCATCGACGAGCACCCGCACACCGTGCACATCCGCGCGTCGGATCCAAGACGCCTCGCGCGCGAGTTCCTCGCGCGGGCCGACGTCCTCAGCCTTCGCTTCGAGCCTGGTGCGCTTGTCGTCGAGACGGGTACGCCCGACGAGTTCTATGCCGCGCTGACCGAGATGGTCGCGAGCGGAGAGTTCGGCGCGGTCGACGAGCTGACGTCGCCCGACGACAACTTGCAGGCCGTGTTCAAGTACCTCGTCAAGAACTGAGGCCGCGATGACCGAACCGACCGTCTCGTCCGCTCCCGTGTCGCCCACGCCGCAGGCACCTGTCGCGATGCCGGGCGCCGTGGTCGCGGCTTGGCGAGTGTTCGATCTGTCGGTCGGCCAGATGCTGTGGTCGCGCCGCACCATCTTCATGGGCCTCGTCGTCGGCCTCCCGGTCGTGATGGCCGCCGTCGTCCGGCTGCTCGTGGAGCTCGGCGCGCCCGTGTTCCAGGTCAACCGCACGCCCGTGTCCGGATCGGTCGTGTTCGGGTTGATGATCTGGGCCTTCTTCATCCGCTTCAGCGTGCCGGTGCTGGCGCTCTTCTACGGCACGGCGCTCATCGCCGACGAGGTGGAGGACCGGACGATCACGTATCTCTTCACGAGGCCGATCCCGCGCGGCTCGATTCTCGTCGGCAAGTACTTCGCGTATCTGGTGTCCACGATCTTCGTCGTGCTGCCGGCCGTCGTCCTGGTGTGGCTGCTCATCGTGCCGGTCGGCGGATCGCTCGGCGAGTCGTTCCCGGATCTGGCGACCGACCTCGGCCTGCTGGCGCTCGGGCTCGTGGTCTACGGCGCCGTGTTCGCGCTGGCCGGGGCCGCGCTCAAACGGCCGCTCCTCGTGGGGCTGCTCTTCGTGTTCGGCTGGGAAGTCCTCGTGCTCGCGCTGCCGGGCGACTTCAAGTGCCTGACGGTCGCCTATTACCTGCAAGGGCTCGTACCGCACGCGCTGCCGAACGACTCGCCGCTGGCCCTCGTGCAGATGATTTTCAGAGAGACGCCCACGGTCGGGACGAGCCTCGGCACGATGGCGGCGATCACGGTCGTGTCGCTGTGGCTGGCGGCCCGGGTGGTCGCCGGGCGTGAATATGTGCTCGAATCGTAGGAGCGCGTCTTCGGGCGGGAACCCTAGCGGCGGGGACTCGTATTAATGAGCAGGACTCACGCACGTCACACGCTCAAGGTCGGACCTCGTTGGTGACGAGGCGTCTTCGACGCGTCGCAGCACGTTGCCAGTTGGGGAGTATGTCGAGATGACCCAGCGGACCCGGTATTTTCTGGTGTGTTCGACGTTGCTCGTCGGCGTCGGACTCGGCATCGGCGTCGTCGCCTACTACAACGGCAGCCTGCCGCTCCGGTCGTCGACGACCGGGCCGGCCGAACTGGCCTACGTGCCGCGGGACAGCGCGGCCCTGGCCTTTGCCAACGTCCACGCCATCGTCAATTCTCCATTCCATCAACGCCTCGAACAGGCGTTGCCGCACGGCGACCGGCAGGACTGGCTTCAGGACAACACGGGCATTGACGTGCGACGCGATGTCGAAACGGTCATGGCCGTGTTCGCGCCGGGCGGCGCGACGAACGGCGCGCTCGTGCTCTTGCGCGGCCACTTCGAC
>CALFMR010000257.1 GCA_937880585.1 uncultured Acidobacteriota bacterium | reverse complement strand
GGCATGCTCTCGGTGTTCAGCTCGCGCGCCGACAGCATCACCTGCCGGTAGCGCCCGTTGATCGTGTAGCGGTCGTTGTCGACCGACAGGAAGTCGTAGTACGTCCGCATCTCCTGGATCTGCGCGAACGTCTGCAGAAGCTGCTGGTGATCCCACAGCCGCACGTTTTCGACCGTGCCGGCGTTGTCGATGATGTCGGCCGGCGTCAGCTCGGCGTCGCCCGAGAGCTCGCGCTCCTGCACCTTGTCGAGGGCATAGGCGCGGCGCGTGCCGTCGATGTTGTTGGCGATGAACGGCTGTTCCTTGTCCTGCTCGTTCGGCGTGACGACGAAGCGCTGGACGAAGCCGGCGTAGAGGCCGCCGAACGCCGACACGCCGATGTAGAGCGCAATGGCGAGCGGCAGCCGCCAGCCGCGGCGCGCGAAGCCGTGCCACGCCGAGAGGATCGCGCCGAGGACGAGCGTGACGGCCGTGATCCACAGGAACGGGATCGTGCCGTACACGTCCGCATACGACGCGCCGAACGGCACGCTCGTCGTCGCCGGCGTGAGGAGCGTCGTCGGGATCTCGAGCCAGGCGCCCCAGGCGAGCAGTCCCAGGATGAGCGCCGTGAGCAGCGAAAGGTGCCGGCGCGCGGCGGGCACGAGCCGGATGCGCGGCCAGGTCGACACGGCCGGCCGGGCCTCGAGCACGAAGCTGCCCGAGAACACGTAGTAGATGCCGCACCCGATGAGCGCCACGACCGAGGCGAACAGCGCCAGTTCGCGAACGGCCTGATAGGCGGGCAGGCTGAAGACGTAGAACGCGATCTCGCGGTGGAACAGCGGATCGCGCAGGCCGAACGGCTGCTGATTGAAGAAGCTCAACCACGTCAGCCAGTCCGCCGCGCTCATCGTGCCGGCCAGGAGCGCGACGACGAGCGAGATCGGCATGGCCAGACTCGACAGCTGCCGGCTGTCAACAGCGAGCGGCCGGCCATCGGGCGACGTGCCGAAGACGACGTGCGGCCGATCGAGCGTCCGGCGCCGCGCGAAACGCAGGTTGAAATACAGGAAGAGGTAGACGAGCGCGAACGTGACACCGAAGACGATCGCCTGCGCGTCGATCGTCCGCACGAAGACGTGCTGATAGCCGAGCTCGCGGAACCAGAGCCAGTCGGTGTAGAACCCCGCCGCCGAGGGGATCACGAACAGCAGGATGACAACGAGGATGACGAGGCTGGGCAGGCTCCAAAGCCTCATGGTGAAGGTCACCTTATCACGCAGACCAGATCGATCAATTACGCGCCCGCGGCGTCTCTGTTTACCGCGCGTCCAGGGCTGGATTTTTGCGCGTCGGCCCTTGCCACGCGGTATACACTGACCGCTCTGGCACGGCCGCTCCTCCTTCGACGAATCCCCGCATCCGATCGGCAGAGCGGCTCACGCAGGTACCGCCATGACGCACGGTAGGTTTTCGATACGTACGCTTTTGTCCCTTCTCACCGGCGCGGCACTCGTGACCGCCGCCGGACTTTCTGTCTTCGCGCAGGGCTCGGCACCCGCTCCTGCGCCCGCCGCCGGCCGCGGCGCGGGCCCGGCGCCCGCCATGGCCGGCCGCGAATCGCCCGCGGGCCAAACGGCCGATTTCTCTCCGCGGACGCCATATCTGCCGCGCACGCCGGCTGATGAAGCCAAGGGCTTCATCCTGCCGACCGGCTACCGCATGGAGCTCGTAGCCTCCGATCCCGACGTCATCAGCCCCGGCGTCATCGTCTTCGACGGTGACGGACGGATGTACGTCTCCGAGCTCATCGGCTACATGCAGGACGTCGATGCCACCAACGAGCACGGGCCCATCAGCCGCATCAGCCGCTGGGAGAGCACGAAGCACGACGGCCACTACGACAAGCACACCGTGTTCGTCGATCACCTCGTCGCGCCGCGCATGATCCTGCCGATGCTCGACGGATCGATTCTCACGAGCGAAACCGACTCGGACGACGTCGTCCAGTGGACCGACACGAACGGCGACGGCGTGGCCGACCAGCGCAAGGTCGTCTTCACGGGGATCGGCCAGAGCGGCGACGCGAACATCGAGCACCAGAAGGCCGGCCTCGTGTGGAACATGGACAACTGGATCTACACGACCTACAACGCGTTCCGCATCCGCTGGACGCCGTCCGGGTTCCTGCGCGAACCGACCGGCCCGAACGGCGGACAGTGGGGCCTCGCGACCGATGACGACGGCAAGCCGTGGTTCGTCGACGCGGGCGGTGAGCGCGGGCCGATGAACTTCCAGTATCCGATCGAGTACGGCGCGTTCACGCCGTGTCCGGCGGCCGGCCGCGGCCGCGGCTTCGGCGCGCGCGGCGCGGCGCCGGCTCAGCCCGAAGCTCCCGATCCGAACTGCCCGCCCGGCATGGAGAACGGCTTCGAGAAGGACTTCGCCGTCGTCTGGCCGGCGCCCGGCATCGGCGACATGCAGGGTGGCTTGAACCGCACCCGCATGCCGGCGCGGAACCTGAATCACTTCACGGCCGCGACCGGCCCCGCGATCGTCCGTGGCGACCGGCTGCCGGCTGACATGAAGGGCGATCTGCTCTTCACCGAACCCGTCGGCCGACTGATTCGCCGCGCGAAGATCGTGAACATCGAGGGGCTGACCGAGCTGCAGAACGTGTATCCCGGATCGGAATTCCTGACGAGCGAGGATCAGCTCTTCCGTCCCGTGAACATCGCCAACGCGCCGGACGGCACGGTGTACGTGGCCGACATGTACCACGGCATCATCCAGGAGCGTGAGTGGTCCGGGCCCGGCACGTACCTGCGCGCGAAGATCGAGCAGTATCAGCTCGACAAGGTCGCGCACTACGGCCGCATCTGGCGGCTGCGCTACGACGGCCGGCCGGCCGTGGCCGAGACGCCGACCAATCCCGGCCAGCCGGCGATTCCCGCGATCGATCTCGACCTGACGCCCGCGCGGATGTACGAGGAAACGCCGGCACAGCTCGTCGCGCACCTCACGCATCCGAACGGCTGGTGGCGTGACACGGCGCAGCGCATCCTGATCCTCAAGCAGGACAAGTCGGTCGTCCCCGCGCTCGAGCAGATGGCGCGGTCGTCCGACAATCTGGTGGCGCGCTTCCACGCGCTGTGGACGCTCGAAGGTCTGGGCGCGCTCGACGCCGGGCTCGTGCGTCAGGAGATGAAGGACTCGAATCCGCGGATGCGCATCCAGGCGATCCGCGCGAGCGAGACGCTCTACAAGGCGGGTGACAAGTCGTTCGCCGATGACTATCGCGCGATGACGAAGGACGCGGACACGGACGTCGACATCCAGGCGATGCTCACCGCGAACCTGTTCAAGCTGTCGGACGCTGACGACCTGATCAAGGCCACGATGGCGGCCAATCACGCAAAGGGCGTGCAGCTCATCGGCGCGCACCTGCTCGAGCCGCCCGCGAACAACGCGTTCGGCGGCGGCCGTGGAGCGGCGCTTTCGGCCGAAGACCGGCAGCTCCTCGAGCAGGGCAGCCAGGTGTTCAACGCCGTGTGTTCCTCCTGCCACGCGCCCGATGGCCGCGGCCAGCCGCTCGCCGGCGCCGCGCCGGGTGTGACGATGGCGCCGCCGCTCGCCGGC
>CALFMR010000256.1 GCA_937880585.1 uncultured Acidobacteriota bacterium | reverse complement strand
GTGCGCCCGTCCTGTATGCCCTTTTCGACGGCCGGCACGGACTGCCGCGGGCTCGCCCCAGCGAGGATGTCGTCGACGAATTCGAAGTCTGAGCCGCGCACGAGTGGTTCCACGCGGATCTAGCAGTCGCAAAACTGGCCGTGCCCGCCCGTCTGCTTCTTGTGACGCCCGTGCGCTTCGACTGGCGCCGTGATCGTCTCGAGATAGGCAATACGCGGGGGCTTGAGCGTCACCTCCACGCCGAACCGCCGGCGGAGCTTTGCCACCGTCACCTCAATGTGGAGCTGGCCCTGGCCCGAGAGCAGCAGCTCGTGTGTCTGCGGATCGCGCCCGTAGCCGAGCGCCTGATCTTCCTCGAGCAGCCGCTGCATGGCGGGGCCGATCTTGTCCTCGTCGCTGCGGCTCTTCGGTTCCATCGCGTAGGACAGCACCGGCTCGGAGAAGACGAGCGGCGGCACGGTGAAGTCCGCGTGGCGGTCGCCCAGGCGATCGCCTGTGTGCGTGTCTTTCAATTTCGCGACGGCACCGAGATCCCCGGCGCGCAGCTCGGCCACGTGCGTCTGCGTCTTGCCCTCGAGGACCAGTAAATGGCCGAGCCGCTCGTCGGCATCGCGCGTCAGGTTGCGGACGGTCGCATCCGACGTCGCCACGCCAGAGATGACGCGAAAGAGCGACAGGCGTCCGGCGAACGGATCGGCGATCGTCTTCCAGATCCAGAGCTCGAGCGGCGCGCTATCGGACGCCTCGCGTGCGGCGGGTGCACCCGAGGCGTCGAGTCCGGGAAACGGCCGGCTCGCGGGTGACGGTACGCTTCGGACGATCGCATCGGCGAGCAGCGGCATCCCGATGTTCAGCAGGCCCGACGCGCAATACACCGGGAAGATCGCGGCTCGTGCCACGGCGCGCGCGAGCCCGTCGGCGAGCGCGGCGTCGTCGAGTGTGCCGGATTCGAAGAATCGCTCCATCAGCGCGTCGTCGGTCTCGGCGACCATCTCGATGAGCGCCGTACGCGCGGCCTCGACAGCCGCGACCGATGCGTCCGGTACCGCGCCTTCGGTCATCGTGCCCGATCCGTCGCGCGCGAACGTGTAGGCGCGCCGCGTGACGAGGTCGACGACGCCGGTGAAGGTCTCGGCTTCGCCGATCGGCCACTGCACGGGCACGCACGTGCGCGCGAGCGTCGCACGCATCGACTCGACGGCGCGATCGAGGCTGGCGCGCTCGCGGTCCATGCGGCTGCAGACGAGAATGCGCGTGAGCTTCGCGTCCTCCGCTGCGGCCCAGATTTTCTCGGTCGACACCTGCACGCCGCCGACGGCGTCGACGACGACGAGTGCCCCGTCGACCGCGCGCAACGCGGCCCGGGCTTCGCTGACGAAGTTCGCGACGCCGGGTGTGTCAATCAGGTTGATTTTGGTGTGCTGCCACTCGAGGAAGGCGGGAGTTGCCGCGAGCGTATGGCGGCGAGCGAGGGCTTCGTCGTCGTAGTCGGTGACCGCGGTGCCCTCGTCGACCTTGCCGAGCCGCGGCGCGGCGCCGGCGTCGAAGAGGAGCGCAGATGCCAGTTGCGTCTTGCCGGACCCCGTGTGCCCGACGAGCGCCACATTGCGGATGGCCGCCGCGTCGAAGACCTTCATAGGCGGGTACCTCCGATAGGCGCATCATACGGCGGGGAAGGGCAAGTGAAAAGTTGGAAGCCAGAAGCCAGAAGTCAAAAGAAGTCCGCGAAGCCCGCGACGGAGGAGCGGCGCTGAGCGGGCGAGCGGGGGGAGGGCCCCGCGAGCAAACAGAAGAAGACGACACCGCGAGGCCCCGAGCGTCGCGAGGGCGCCGAAGCGCCGTAGCGTTGGGGGTGGGGCCCCAACGCACTGCAAAGAAGATGACTGTCTTGTCGCCCAGACTTCGGTGCCCCGAAGAGAGCTGGCAGGCTGACCCCTATTCGTATCTCAGCGCTTCGATCGGATCCAGCCGCGAAGCTCGGATGGCGGGGACCATGCCGAAGAAGACGCCGACGGCGGCCGAGAAGCCGATGCCGATGGCGAACGACCACCACGGGAGCGAGATGGGGAAGCCCGTGAAGAGATGGACCGACAAGCCGATGGTCGCGCCGCAGACGATGCCCAGCAGGCCGCCGGCTGAGGTGAGGAACACGGCCTCGAGCAGGAACTGCCAAAGGATCTCGACCCGCCGCGCGCCGAGCGCCTTGCGGACGCCGACCTCGCGCGTGCGCTCGGTGACGCTGATCGTCATGATGCTCATCACGCCGATGCCGCCGACCATCAGCGCGATCGACGACAGCACGACGAGCGCCAGGAACGTCGCTTGCGTGAGCTGATCCCAGAAGGCGAGGATTGCGTCCTGCGTGACGAAGTCGAAGTCGTCCGGATCGTCGAGGTGCAGCCCGTGCCGCGCGCGCATGATGGCCTCGATCTCGGCCTGCGCTTCGTCGCGTGACACGCCCTCGCGCGGGACCGCGGCGATCTGCACGCTGCGCCACGTGCCGCGCGCCACCAGGTTCGCGCGGATGCCGTACTGCTTCGTGTAGGTCGTCTCGGGAATGACGATGAAGTCGTCCGCCCCGCTGCCGCCGAGCAGCGACGGCCGTTTCGCCATCGTGCCCACGACCGTGTACTGGAACAGCCCGATGCGGACCTTCTTGCCGACGGGATCCGTCGTGGGAAACAGCGCCTCGACGGCCGTGTTCCCCAGCACGACGACGTTCTGCCGCCGCTGGACTTCATAGGCGTTGAAGAAGCGGCCCATCCCGAGCTCGAGCTGGTTCACGTACGGCCACCGCTCGCTCGCGCCGATGACGCTGAGCGACTTCGTCTTCTCGTTGCCGTAGTAGACCCGCTCCTGCTGGCCGCCCGGCCCGCCGGCGCCGAAGGTGACGTCGGTCATCAGGATGCCCGGCGCCTCGGCGATGGCCTCGGCGTCGGCCGGCGTGACGTTCGGCCGCTTCATCAGCTCGTCGAAGTCCGCGCCCGATCCGAAGTTCGTGAACGAGATCTTCTGTACGTAGATCGTGTCCGGGCCGATCTGGCGGATGAGATCGCGGAACGACTCGTCGAGCCCACGCACGAGCGACGTGATGCCGACGATCGACGTGATGCCGATGACGATGCCGAGTACCGTCAGCGCGGACCGCATCTTGTTGCCGCGGAGCGTGTCCCACGACATGACGACGATCTCGGTGAAGAGCGACCAGCGCATGTCGTGCTACTCCCGCCGCAGCGCTTCGATCGGGTCGAGCGCCGCCGCCCGCATCGCCGGATACAGCCCGAAGAACAGGCCGACGATCGCGGTCATCGAGATGCCCAGCACGACCGACCACGGCTCGACGATGGCCGGCAGCGGGCTCAGGCGGCTGATGATCCACGCCACGAGGAAGCCCAGCCCCGTGCCGACCAGGCCGCCGAACGTCGAGAGCGTCACCGATTCGGTGAGGATCTGCCACAGCACGTCGCGCTTGCGCGCGCCGAGCGACTTGCGCAGTCCGATCTCGCGCGTCCGTTCGCTCACGACCATCAGCATGATGTTCATGATCACGATGCCGCCGACGACGAGCGAGAGCCCGACGACGCCGATGAGCAGCGCGAAGATGCCCGTCGTCGCCTGGTGGTAGAGGTTGAGGAACGTGTCCGACGACAGGATGCCGAAGTTGTCGTCTTCCTTCGGCCGGAGCCGGCGCTCGACGCGCAGCGCCACCGTGGCCTGGTCCATGGCCGTCTTCACGAGGGCCGGATCGGTCGGTCGCACGGTGAGTTGCAGGCCGAGGCGCGTCCCGAAGACGCGCTGCATGGCCGCGAGTGGCATGACGACCCATTCGTCCTGCGACTGCCCGAGGATGGTGCCGCGCTTCGGCCCGATGCCGACCACGCGGAAGTGCGAGCCGCCGACGATGATCGTCTTGTCGAGGGGATCGACTTCCGGGAAGAGCTTGTCGGCCGTCTCCCAGCCGAGCAGCACGACGCGCCGGCCGTTGTCGAACTCGGTCGGCGTGATCGGCCGCCCGCGTTCGATCGCCGTCGACGGGATCGACAGGTATTCCTTCGTCACGCCCCGGATCTGGACGCTGTCGATCGTCGTCTCGCGGTACTTGACCTCGTCGTTCGTGTCCGACTCGGCCATGACCATGCCGATCGCGCCGCCGTAGCTGCGCAGCGCGGCCGCGTCGTCGAGCGTCACGCGCGGGTTGCTGGCCACGCGCTGCTCGTCCTCGTCGGTGAGTGTCAGCGGCCGGCGCGCCACCGTGAAGGCGTCTGCCGCGAACTGGCTCTGGATCGCGTCGGTCACCGACGCGTTCAGGCCCTGGACGAGCGACACGACGGCGATGATCGACGTCACCGCCACGACGTTGCCGATGACCGTCAGCAGCGATCGCAGCTTGCTCGACCAGATCGCCTGGATGGCGATCCCCGCCGCTTCGATGAACTGGTGCATCAGCTCGCGGCGGTCGTGGTGGCTGGCGCGGTGGTCACTTTGACCTCGTCGCCGTCTTTGAGGTTACGCACTGATGAGAACGGGCCGGTGATGACCTGGTCGCCCTGTTTCAGGCCGTCGAGCACCTCGAAGTACTTCTCGCCCGCAATGCCTGTCTTGACCGGGACAAACAGGGCCTTGCCCGCGCGAATGGCGAAGACGCCCTCGATCTCCTTGCGCGATTCGCCGGGCTTCAGATCCGGCGTGGCCTGCTGGCCGATGCGCGCGGCGGCCCCTGGCTCGGGCTGTGCCGTCGGCACGACCTTGCCGGCCGCGTCGACGATGAGCTCGCGCACGGTCATCGCCTGGATGGGCACGCTCAGGGCCTGCTGCCGCGTCGCGGTCGTGATCACGGCCGTGCAGGTGAAGCCCGGACGCGCGGCGGGAATCTGGCCGTCGATCGTCACGACGACTTTGAAGTTCGTCGCGCGCGATGTCGAGGCCGTGCTCGTCGTGGCGTCCATCGGCGCGTTGCCGACTTCGGTCACCGTGCCGGTGAAGGTCTTGTCCGGAATCGCGTCGATGGTGATCTTGGCTTTCTGCCCGATCTTCGTGAACGGAATGTCGGTCTCGTCCACTTCGATGTCCGCTTCGATCACCGACAGGTCCGCGATCGTGAGGAGTACCGTGCCCGCGTTGTTCATCGTGCCGGTGACGACCGTCTCGCCCTCTTCGATGTTCCGCTTGGTCACGATGCCGTTGATCGGCGCGAGGATGCGGACCTTGTTCAAGTCGTAGCGCGCGCTCTCGAGGCTGGCTTCCTCCTGCTTGATGCGCTGCTGCTGCGCGCTAATCGACTCTTCGCCCGAGTCGAGGTCCGCCTGGCGCATCTTCATGTCGTTCTGCGCCTTCTCGTAGTCGTCGCGCGAGAGCAGGCCCTGCTTGAATAGGCCCTCCTGCCGCACGAGAACGTCCTTCGACTGCTGCAGCGCCACGCGCGTGCTCTCGACCTGCGCCTTGGTCTGCGCCAGCGTCGACCGTGCCGTCGCCAGGCTCGCCTCCTGCATCGTCACCGTGTTCTGGAGGATACGCGGATCGATCTGCAGGAGCGGCTGGCCGATCTTTACGGCCTGGCCCTCCTCGACGTCGAGGTTCACGACCTTGCCGACGGTCTCGGCGCTGATATTGACCTGGCGTTTCGCCTGGATCGTGCCGCTGGCCGTGACAATGGCCTCGAGATCGCGCGCTTGGATCGTCTCGGCGGTGACCGGGACGGTCTTCGTGCGGTTCATCCCGAAGTTGACGTAGCCGATGACGGCCAGGAGGACCAGGACGCCGATCGCGATCAGTGCTTTCTTTCGTGTCATCCGTTTACCTGCCCATGAAAGACGACATGCCCGCCGTGAAGACGCCGGCCAGCAGGAGGTAGAGGGCGACGAGCGTGACCGCGATGGGCCACATGTCGCGGAGGAGCGGCAGGTCGAGGTGCG
>CALFMR010000255.1 GCA_937880585.1 uncultured Acidobacteriota bacterium | reverse complement strand
TCCGCCGCGAAGCGCAAGTGCTCGCCTCGCTCAACGATCCCCACATCGCGCAGATTTCGCGGCCATGCACCCCTTCATGGACGGCAATGGCCGCACGGCGCGAGCCGTCGAGGCGCTCATGCTTCAGCGAAGCGGACTCAGGGACACGGCGTTCATCGCGATGTCGAACTACTACTACGATGAAAAGACCACGTATCTCGCGACGCTCGCCGCGGTGAGAGCGGCAGGCCACGATCTGACGGCGTTTCTGACGTTCGGATTGACGGGCATCGCGCTCCAGTGCAAGCGCCTCTATTCGGAGATCAGGCGCAACATGCAAGAGGCGCTGTTCAAGAACACCATGCACGAAATGTTCGGGCATTTGAAATCCGCCCGGAAACGCGTGATGGGCAAGCGTCAACTGGAGATTTTGAGCTTCTTGCTGAAGCGGGATGAAATCGATTGGCGCGAGCTCACGACGGCGATGCTGCCGATGTACGCCCAGGTGCAATCGTCGACCAAGACGTTCATGCGCGACATCGGTGCCCTTCAGCAACTACGCGCCATTCTGGTGACGAGAAAGCCTCCGGCCACGGTGACGACGGAGAATCCCGAAAGGCCACGATTCAGCGTTCGACCCAATCTCGACTGGCCGACCGAGATCACCGAGACCGAGTTCTATCGACGGATGAAGAGCATGCGCAAGAGCACGAGCTTTCCGTTCTTGACCTAGCGGGAAATGGGGCAGGCGACTTCTTCCTCCAACGTGCTTCCACGCGTCAGCCTCTTCGGCGGCATCGCTCGTTCGTTGCCCGTGCGCGGGGGCAGCACCCGGCGGACCAGCTCCGGCCTCCCGTGAGACCAACCTCGAGCCATCGTGGGACCGGCTCCAGCAGGCGCGCGCGGACCTCGAGCGATCCGCGGACCGACTCGCACCAGGCCGTCGACCAACCGGGAGGAGATCGCGGACGAACACCGAGCAGGCGTGGGACCACACCGAGATGGCCGCGGACATACGTCGAGCAGGCGGCGGACGTGCCTGAGCAGGCGGCGGACCGACTCCGAGGAGGGATCGGACAGACACCGAGCAGGGTTCAGACATGGTCCGAGCAGGGCGCGGACAGACCCCGAGCAGGGCGCGGACACGAAACCCGTGAGGCATGGATCCGCTTCTCCTTGTGAAGAAAGGACTTGGCCGGCGTCAGGAAATACGGGTCCTTTCGGTCCTCCAGTCGGTCCGCGTGGCACGCGGTGCCGGTCCGAGTCTCGGTCGGGGCGGTCTGACGAACGGTCGGCGTTGGTCCGCCGACCGCTCGTGCCGGTCCGCGCGGTGGTGGGGGGCAGGCGCGCCACCGCTCGGGAAAGATCGCGGCGCGGATCGGGTTGGTCCGGCGTGCGCTCGGTGCGGGTCGCGCGTCCGGTCGGAGCGGTCACGCGTGCCGGTCGCCCAGGTCACGCGTGCGGTCGGAACAGTCAACCGATCGCTCCCGGTCAGGCTGGCGCGCCGTGGAGGTGAGTCCGTCGCGCGCTCGGACCAGGGCGGAGTGATGCCGGAGTGAGTCTACGGGGTGCTGGGCGTAGCTCTCTCTCCTACGGCCGAGGCGCACGCGCGATCGAGCCACGGGCGTGCAGCCATTCCAGGAGTATGATCGCCGCGCTCCCAGCCCATGCCGCTGACTCCGGGCACGCGCATCGGTCCGTACGCGATCGTCGGCTTGCTCGGCGCGGGCGGCATGGGCGAGGTCTACCGCGCGCGTGACACGCGGCTCGATCGCCTGGTCGCGCTCAAGCTCCTACCCGCCAATGCGGCGAGCGATCCCGATCGCCGTGAACGCTTCGAGCGCGAAGCCCGCGCCGTCGCGGCGCTCAATCATCCGAACATCGTCACGATCCACTCGGTCGAGCACGCCGACGGTCAATTCTTCCTGACGATGGAGCTGGTCGAAGGGCGGCCGCTGGCCGAGCGGCTGCCGCCCGGCGGCCTGCCGCTCGCGACGCTGCTGGGGATCGCGATCCCGGTGTGTGACGCCGTGGCCGCCGCGCACCAGAAAGGCATCACGCATCGCGATCTGAAGCCGGCCAACATCATGATCGGCGACGGCGATCAGCAGGGCCGCGTGAAGGTGCTCGACTTCGGGCTCGCGAAGTTGACCGAACGGCCGGCCTCGGGCGACACGTTGACGGCGCTCGCGTCCGCGCCGGTCACCGGCGAAGGGCGCATCCTCGGCACGGTGGCGTACATGTCGCCGGAGCAGGCCGAGGGCCGCGCCGTCGACGCGCGATCCGATCTGTTCTCGCTCGGCGTGATCCTGTACGAGATGGCGACGGGCCGGCGGCCGTTCTCGGGCGACACGAGCCTGTCGATCATGGCGTCGATCGCGCGCGACACGCCCGCGTCGGTCACCGCGCTCAATCCCGCGCTGCCGCGCGATCTGGGACGCATCGTCCGGCGCGCGCTCGTCAAGGACGTCACGCGCCGGTACCAGACGGCGGCCGATCTGCGGAACGATCTCGAGGAGCTGCGCGCATCGCTGGAATCGGGTGAGCTCGACGCGGCGCCGGCCTCCGTCCTGCCGCCCGCGCGGCGGCGATGGGTCGTGCCGGCCGCGACGGCCGGCGTCGTCGTCCTCGGGCTTGGCGTCGCGGCGGCGCTCTGGTGGCGTCGCGCGCCGGCGACGCCCGCACCGCCGCCGGTCTTCAGCGCGACGCCGTTCACATCGTTTCCGGGCTCGGAGTCGTCGCCGACCTTTTCACCCGACGGCCGCCAGATCGCCTTTCAATGGGAGCAATCCTCCAGCCCTCCCGACGTGTACGTGCAGTTGACGACGGGCGGCGCGCCGCTGCGGCTGACCCACGACGGTGGCGCTCACCTCGATCCGTCGTGGTCGCCGGACGGCACGGTCATCGCGATGTGGAGCGTGTACCCAGGTGTGAACGGCGGCACGGTTCGCGTGAGCCTCGATCTCATCTCTCCGCTCGGCGGGCCGGTGAAGGCCGTCACGGACTGGACCGGCGCAGTCGGTCGCATCGCGTGGCCGCCCGACGGCAAGTGGCTGGCGGTTGGCCCTGAGAATCGTTCTGGCGGGATCACGCTCGTCGCCCCAGCCACTGGCGAGCGCATCGACTGGGCGGCGCTCGACCCGGCGTTCGCCGGATCGTTCGAGCCGGCGTTCTCACCCGACGGCCGGCGCGTCGCCTATGTACGCCGCACCGGCGATCTGACCGACGACCTCTATGTCGTGTCCGTCGGACCCGACGGCAAGCCCGCGGGGCGCCCGACGCTGCTCGACAGCCGAGTGCCGGTCGTCGATCCCGTCTGGACGCCCGACGGCGTGAGCGTGCTCGTCTGCGTCGCGGGTGGCCACAGCGGCGTCGCACGAATCCGCGCCGATGGTGCGGGCGGCCTGGAGCGCCTCGGCGGCCTCGACTATGCGTCGTCTTTCGCGCTCTCGCGCGACGGCACGGCGCTCGTTTTCTCGCGTGGAGGACTCGACTCCGCCGTCTGGCGAGTGGATCTACAGGATCCGTCGAAATCCGGCCCCATCGTGCCGTCCACGTTGTCGGACGGGAATGGCGCGTATTCGCCGGACGGGCGGCGCGTCGCGTTCCAGTCGAACCGCGGCGGCGCGACCCAAATCTGGGTCGCCGACGTGTCGGGCGACAACGCGCAGGCGCTGACGACGTTCGATGGCGCGAGGCCCGGGACGCCGCGCTGGTCGCCCGATGGCCGGACCATTGCGTTCGACGCCACGCCGGACGGCAACGCGGACATTTTCATGGTGCCTGCCGGCGGTGGACCTGTCCGGCAGTTGACGAAGACGCCGGGTGAAGACGCGCGACCCGCGTGGTCGGCCGACGGCCGCGCCATTTACTTCTCGTCGGACCGCAGCGGCCGGCGCGAGATCTGGCGCATGGCGGCCGACGGCGCCGATCTTGTCCAGATCACGCGGCAGGGCGGCCAAGCCGCGCTCGCGTCGCCGGACGGGCAGTTGCTGTATTACACGCGCCCCGACGGCCGCGCCATCTACCAGATTCGGCTGGACGGCAGCGGTGATACCGAAGTCATCTCGGACGCGCGCCTCTGGGGCTCCCTCACGTATGCGGTGACGACGTCGGGCCTCTGGTTCGTCAGCCTGCCCACGCGCGCCACTCCATCCTTGTCGCTGCGCATGCTGCGGTTCGCCGACTACCGGATTGTCGACATGGCCACGCTGGATTGGGGGCCAAGCCGAACAGAAATGTCCATCTCACCCGACGAGCACTCGGCGCTGCTGACGAAGCCGGATCTCAGCGGGACGGATCTGTGGCTCGTCAAGGATTTTCACTGACGTGGCGCCGACCGAAACCCCACGCCATTTCTCGAGCGCCCGCGACCCGGCGAGCGAGCGCGGCGAGACGAGCCGCTGGCGCGGGGGTGGGGCCCCGCGCCACTTCGCTTCGATGACCCCGAGCCCATGCCGCTGACACAAGGCACACGCATCGGAGCGTACGCGATCGATGCGCTCCTCGGGGCCGGCGGCATGGGCGAGGTCTACCGCGCCCGCGACACCAAGCTCAATCGCGACGTCGCGCTGAAAGTCCTGCCGCCGCTCGTCGCGAACGATCCCGATCGGC
>CALFMR010000254.1 GCA_937880585.1 uncultured Acidobacteriota bacterium | reverse complement strand
CCATCCAGGTGCAGCAGGGCGACAAGCGCATCGCGATTTATCCGGCCGATCGATTCAAGATCACCTACAGCATCAGCTTCGACCATCCGCTCCTGCGGCACCAGCAGAAGACGCTGGATCTCGACGAACGCGTGTTCATCGACGAGATTGCGCCCGCGCGGACGTTCGGGTTCTTGAAGGAAGTCGAGATGCTGCGCCAGCGCGGGCTCGCGCTCGGCGGATCGCTCGAGAACGCGATCGTGCTCGGCGAGACCGGCGTCCTCAACCCGTTGCGGTTCGAGGACGAATTCGTGCGCCACAAGATCCTCGACGTCATTGGCGATCTCGCGCTCGTCGGCCATCCCGTGCTCGGCCATCTCGTCGTGCACTGCGGCGGCCATGCGCTGCACACGGCGTTCGCGGCCGAGATGGTCAAGCAGCGCGACGCGTGGCGCTTCGTCGAGCTGCCGGGCGCCGAGGACGTGCGTGCGGCCAGGCCCGCGCGTGCGCTCGCCGGCCAGCCAACGACGCACTGAACTCCTCGGCCTCGACCACGATCGCTATTCGCCGTCCGGCGCACCCGGCTCCGGCGTCGCCGCCGCGTCGTCCGCGGCGCGCCGCGCGCGGCGGATGATGGCCGTCATGCGGTCGTTCTCGAATCGGTTGAAGCTCATGAACAGGCTCTCGCGCAAGTAGATGCGCAGCTCCTCGTCGGTCAACTGCGCGACGAGGTGTTGAATTTCGCGATCGACGTCCTCGAAGCCGTACTCGAGGGCCGCGCGGCGCGCGAGCGCGCGCGAGATGGCTTCGATGACCGCGAGGACGTCCCCGTCCAGCTCGACGCGTTCGCCCGACAACGTCGTGATGACGCGCATCGCTAGCCTCCAAAACTCGACAATGCCGACGCCCGGTCCTGGTGCAGCTCCAGGAACTGATGCGCGCCGGTCATCGTGAGCATCGTCTCGACGCGCTTCTGCACGCCGGCGAGCTTCACGCTGCCGCCCGCCGCCGTCGCCTGACGATAGAGATCCATGAGCAGGCCGATCGTGGCGCTGTCAACGTAGCCGACCGCGCTCAGATCGATGACGAGTCGATCGGTGCCGCGGCTGATGAGGCCCGACGCCGCGGCCGCGAAGTCGGACAGCATGGGCGAGGTGAGTCGGGCTTCGTTCACCTGAATGACGGCCGTGCCGTCGACGAGTGACGTGGTGAGGTTCATGCGTGGTCTCCGTGCGGCGGCGTACGGGCCGCGGCGCCGACCGTCTGCAGCCGTTTGATCTGGCGGGCGAGCTCGAGCCGCCCGCGGTTGATGCGCGACTTGACGGTCCCTTCCGGCAATTGCAGACGATCGTCGCTCTCCTGATACGAGAATTCCTGCAGGTCGCGCAGCATGACCGCCTCGCGCAGGGCCGGCGCGAGGCCGTTCAGCGCCTCGCGGATGAGATGCCGTAGATCGCTCTGCTCGAGCTGCCCGTAGGGACCGCGATCGTGCGACGCCGGCGAAAGGTCGGCGGCATTGACGTCGCGCGCCATGGTCTCGCGTTCCTTCCGGACGCTGCGGTAGTGGTCGATGCAGAGATTGCGGCTGATGCTGATGAGCCAGGTCTGGAAGTTCGCCCGCTGGTCGAAGGTGTGCAGCGCCTTGAAGATCTTGAGGAAGATGTCCTGCGTCAGATCCTCGGCCTCATCGTGACGGCCGACGAATTTGTAGGCGAGATTGAACACCTTGCGCCAGTGCCGGCGCACGATCTCCTCCCAGGCGGTCTGATCGCCAGCCAGGCAGCGCGCGATCAGCGCGTCGATGTCGCTCGGCGGCGCAAGGGGCGGATCACTCGACATCGGGGGACGGGAAAGATTCGGATGATACCAGACCGACGTCGCGCTTCCCGCCGGATCTTCGGCCGCGCGTCCAGTGCGGTGCGCGGGGATTCCGGCCCGCTGCGAGTACAATGGCCGGTCCTGTGGCGGGCTTCGTCTACGACAACGGCATCCTGACGTGCGACGGTGTCGCGCTTCCCGACATCGCCGCTTCAGCCGGCACGCCGGTCTACGTCTACAGCGGCGCGCTCCTGGCCGAGCGCTATCAGGCATTCGAGGCGCCGTTCGCCGGCGTGCCGCATACGCTGCACTACGCGATCAAGGCGAACGCGACGCTCGCCATTCTGCGGCGTCTGCGCGAGCTCGGAGCGAGTGCGGATGCCAACTCGGGCGGCGAGATCGAGCTTGCGCTCGCCGCCGGATTCGAGCCACGCGCGATCGTGTTCACCGGAGTGGGGAAGACGCGCGCGGAGCTCGAGCGCGCGGTGGCTCTGGACTTGGCCGCCGTCAACGTCGAATCGCCGGGCGAGCTGTCGCGCATCGCGGCGTTGGCCACGGCCGCCGGCCGGACTGTGCGCGTGGCCGTTCGCGTGAATCCAGACGTCGACGCCGGGACGCATCCGCACATCGCGACGGGATCGTCGGCCACGAAGTTCGGCATGTCGATCGCCGACGCGCGCGCGCTCGTTCGCGAGATGTCGGCGCGGCCGGCCGTGCGTGTGGTCGGGCTGCACGTGCACATCGGCTCGCAGATCACGACGCCCGAGCCCATCGCACGAGCGGTGGATCTGGTCACTGACCTCGCTCGCAGCTTGATGAGCGAGGGCGTGCCACTCGAACACCTCGACGCGGGCGGCGGCCTCGGCATCGCCTACCGTCCCGATCAAACGACACTTTCGCCCGAAGCCTACGCCGCGGCCATCCTGCCCGCCATTCGGCGTTCGGGCCTGCGCCTGCTGCTCGAGCCTGGTCGATGGCTCATCGGTCCGTGCGGCGTGCTCCTGACGGAAGTCGTGGACCTCAAGTCGCAGGCGGGAGGCGAGCGCTTCGTCATCGTCGACGCCGGCATGAACGATCTGATTCGGCCGGCGCTCTACGGCGCGTGGCACCGCATCGACGCCGCGCATCCGCGTCCGGGTTCGCCGGTCCGTGCCGACGTCGTCGGTCCCGTGTGCGAGACGGCCGACACGCTCGGCGCTCAGCGCGACCTTCCACCGCTCGAAGTCGGCGACCTGCTGGTGGTGCGGGACGCCGGCGCGTACGGCGCCGTCATGGCGTCCAACTACAACCGGCGGCCGCTGGCGGCCGAGGTTCTCGTCGATCGAGGGCACGCCCGCCTCGTTCGCCGGCGGCAGACCGCCGCTGACCTGCGGCAGTGGGACGAATGATGCTCATCGCGTTCGAAGGTCTCGATCAGAGCGGCAAGGAGACGCAGGCACGGCATCTGCGTGCGCGGCTGGAACAGGACGGCCGCAAGGTGCGCGTCGTGTCATTTCCAGACTACGGCACGCCGATCGGCCAGGAGATCCAGCGCGCGCTGGCGGGTGAGCGCGACTTCGGACCCGAGGTCATGCAGTTGCTCTACGTCGCCAACCGCTTCGAGCTCCGGCCGCGCCTTCGCTCCTGGCTCGAGGCCGGAGACATCGTCATCTGCGACCGGTATCGCGCGTCGAGCATCGCCTACGGCGAGGCGCAGGGACTCGATCCGGCGTGGCTCGACGACATCCAGCGCCATCTGCCCGAAGCGTCGCTGACGCTGCTGCTCGACATCGCGCCCGAGACAGCCGTCGCGCGCAAGTCGGCGGGCCGCGACCGCTACGAGCGCGACATGGGCCTGCTCTCGCGCGTCCGTGACAGCTATCGCCGCCAGGCGTCGGGCGCGCGCTGGGCCGTCATCGACGGCTCGCAGGCTCCAGACGATGTAGCGACGGCCGTCGTGCGTGTGGTGGCGTCGGTGCTCGAGCCACCGTCAACGCCCGCACGTCGCTGACACCCGCGTCCGCCAGCACACGACAGCAGGCCGCGATCGTCGCGCCGGTGGTCATCACGTCATCGACGACCACGACGGTCGAGCGCGCCAATCGTCGCCTGATGGGCGCTGAGGCCGCCGCCCGCCGCGTCAGCGCGAACGCGCCGCGGACGTTGGCATGGCGCTCCGTCGCCGACAGCGTGACCTGCGCGGGACCGCGTCGCCTCCGCCGCAGCACGCGCCATACGGGAACGCCCATCGCGCGCGCCAGGTCGTCCGCCTGATTGAACCCGCGTGTGAACGCTCGCCACGCATGCAGCGGGACCGGGACGAGGGCGTCCGCGCCACTCAGGACATCAGCGCCCGCGCGAACGGTGAGTGCCGCGAGGGGCGCCGCGAGCGCCCGGCAGTGGCGGTATTTGAGCGCATGGATCAACGCGCGCAGCGGACCGTCGTAGCGGCCGGCACTCCGCGCGCGGGTAAAGGGCGGCGGCTCGGCCTCACACCGCGCACACAGGCGGCCGTCCGCATCGAAGACTGACAGCGCGTCACCGCAGATCACGCAGCATGGCGGGGTGATCGCCGTGATGCCGCGCCAACAGGCCGGACAGACGGGACTTCGGAGCGGCGTGTCGAGTGGCGCTCGACAGCACAGGCACACGGGCGCCAGAAACAGGCGGACCGTCGCGTTGGCCGCATCGGAGAGCCACATGGCCGCGGTCCGACGATGCAACCGGGCTGCCAGGTTCGTGCAGCCGAATCTCGTTCAGGCCGAGACGTCGATCCGTTGCGCGTCGCCCCAGAGGCGTTCGAGGCCGTAGAACTCGCGCGTGGCTGGCGTGAAGACGTGCACGACGAAGTCGAAGTAATCGAGGAGCACCCACTCGGCGCGCTTCAGTCCCTCGACAAGCGCTGGCTTGGTGCCGTGCGCCGCGAGCGTCTCGCGCACCGCCTCGGCGATGGCTTCAACCTGGCGCGCGTTGCGTCCCGTGCAGATCACGAAGAAGTCGGTGAACGCTGACGCCTGCCGCAGATCGAGCACGACGACGTCGCTGGCCTGCTTTTCGAGGGCCGCGGCAATCGCGCGCGTCAACTCGCTGGACAGAGTCGGACCAGTCGAGCGTTTACGGGGCCGGCGCGTCGGTGTCTTCGTCATGCGGTTCCCTTGGAGTTCGGTACGGACAACGCGTAAAGACGATGGCGATCGATGTAGGTGGCAACGCTCGGCGGCACGAGCGACTCGAGTCCGCCGCCCGCTGCTACGGCCTGCCTGATCTCGGTCGACGACACGTTGGCGGTCGGGGCATCGACGGGGACAATGCGCGGTTCCGCGCGCGCGTCGTGCGGGTCGTCAACCATGCGGCTGGCGAGGTCCGGCAGCTGGTCGCGCAACGCGGCGACTGGCGCGCCCGGGCGTGAGACGACCATGAAGTGCGCGGCGTCGAGCAGGCGCGGGTAGTTTTTCCACTGCGGAATATCGCGGAACGCGTCGGCGCCAGTGATGAAGAAGAGGGACCCCGGCGACCGTCCGTCCGCGCGGAGGCGTGCGAGCGTGTCTGATGTGTAGGTCGGGCCGGGCCCGGCCATTTCGAAGTCAGACACGATCATCCTGGGCTCGTCCTGGATGGCCAGCGCCACCATCGCGAAGCGGTGATACGCCGACACCTGCGGCCGCGTCCGGTGCGGCGGCGCGGGCGCGGGCAGCCACCAGAGATCGTCCAGGCCGATGGCACGCTGCGCGGCACGTGCGACGTCCAGATGGCCGCGATGGACGGGGTCGAACGTCCCGCCGAAGAGTCCCAGCTTCATCGAGGCTCAGCCCCGGCCGGCTCGCGCGCGACTTCGCGCCACATGGCTTCGGCGAGCGCGTCCACGCCTTCGCCCGTGACGGCCGAGATGGGGAAGAGCGGCACGCCCGCCTGCGCGAGGTGCGCTTCGAGCCGCTTCAGCCGGTCGGGATCGTCGAGTGCGTCGATCTTGTTGGCCGCGGCCATGCGCGGCTTCTCCGCCAATGCGTGCGCCGGGTCGTCGTCGAGGCCGGCGAAGAGCTCGAGCTCGCGGCAGATGACGTCGTAGTCCTCGACCGGATCGCGCCCTGACGCCGACGACACGTCAATCACATGGACGAGCACCTTCGTCCGTTCGAGGTGCGCGAGGAAGCGCGTGCCCAGGCCGTGGCCGCGGTGCGCGCCTTCGACCAGGCCGGGCACGTCGGCCACCACGAACGATCGATCGTCGCTGAGCTGGACGACGCCAAGGTTCGGCGTGAGCGTCGTGAATGGGTAGTCGGCAATCTTGGGCCGCGCGGCCGACAGGCGTGCGATGAGCGTGCTCTTGCCGGCGTTGGGAAAGCCCACGAGGCCGACGTCGGCGATCAGCTTCAGTCGCAGCTTCAAGTCGCGCACTTCGCCCGCGCCGCCCCGCTCGACGCGCCTTGGCGCTCGATTGGTCGACGTGGCGAACGCCGCGTTCCCGCGCCCGCCGCGTCCGCCTCGCGCGACGAGCACGCGGTCGTCGACGGCCGTCAGATCGGCCAGCGGAACGGCGTCGCCGTCCGTGCTGACGTCGTAGACCACCGTGCCCGGCGGAACCTCGAGGACAAGGTCGTCGCCGTTCTGACCCGTCCGATTGGACCCTTCGCCGTGGCGGCCGCGCGGGGCCTTGAACTGCGGATGGAAGCGGTAGGTGACGAGCGTATTGTGGTGCGGACTGGCGACGAGATAGATGGATCCGCCGCGTCCGCCATCGCCGCCATTCGGCCCCCCGCGGGGGACCTTGGTCTCGCGCCGGAAGCTCAGGCAGCCGTTGCCGCCGTCACCGGCCTCGACGTGAATGTCGACTTCGTCGACGAACATGAAGGACTTGGAACTCCAGCCGGAACGGTCCGCGCGCTCGCGCGTCCGCGGCCGGCTGCTTCCAAGTTTAGCGAGTTTCGTCGGGCAGGATGCTGATGACCCGTCCGCGCGCGCCGTGGTCGGAGAACTTGACGCGGCCGGTCACCTTGGCGAAGAGCGTGTCGTCTTTGCCGAGCCCGACGTTCAGGCCGGGCTTGAAGCGGCGTCCACGCTGGCGGACGAGAATCGACCCGCCCGGCACCAGGTTGCCGTCGAAGCGCTTGACGCCCAGCCGCTGCGAGTTGCTGTCGCGGCCATTGCGGGAACTGCCCTGACCTTTCTTGTGAGCCATGGAGACACTCGGTCCTTCTGGCGCCGCAGGCGCCGGGACAATCAGACGTTGATGCTCGTGACGCGCACGCGCGTCTGCTCGGTGCGGTGACCCTGCGTGCGCCGGTACTGCTTGCGGCGCTTCATCTTGAAGACGCGGATCTTCTTCGCCTTGGTCTGGGCTTCGACGACCGCCGTGACCGAGGCGCCCCCGACGTAAGGCGCGCCGGTCATGACCTCGCCGCCGTCGGTCTCGACGAGCAGCACTTTGTCGAACGTCACCTCGGCCCCCGGTTCGGCCTCGAGCCGATCGACGAGAACGAGGACACCCGGGGCGAGTTTTTCCTGCCGGCCACCGGCTTCAACGATTGCGAACATGTGAGATGGCTCCCCAACCGACGTGCCGGACCACAGCGCCAAGCGCGGCCCGAACTGGAACCTCTAAGGCTAACACCGGCCTCCACGTCGTGGCAAGGTCGGCGCGCCTCCGGGGGGAGCCTACTTCAGCAACACCCGAGTGCCGCGGATTTTCTGGGTGCTGAGCGTGTTCAGGAAGCTCGGCAGGAGCTTGTCCATGAGCTCGAAGTACGAGGACAGCGCCGGCGTGTTCTGGTCCGGCGGATACAAGGCTTCCTCGTGATACGTCTCGGTGTACAACTGCTCGCCCGTGCGCCCGTCGATGAAGATGAAGGTCGGTGACAGCGAGTAGCCCTTCATGTTCTGGACTTGCCGAACCGACCGGTACTGCTCGTGGCCTTCGGCATCGCGGTAGGCCTGCGGACGCGAGACCTCGCCGCTCTTCGTGATCTCATCGAACACGACCGAGCCCGTCACGATGAGCGGGTGGTCGTACTCGTCGCCGATCTTTTTCCAGAACCCCGCGTCCTTGAAGATGCCCTGATAGCTCGCGAGCGTCTGCGCGTCCGGCAGCACGGCGGCCTTGGGCGTCGTCGACGAGGCGGCGGTGCCCGCGCCCGTCCGCTGTTGGTTGACGGCATCGACGAGTGAAATCGCGTCCGAGTCGATGACACGCAGATCCTGCTTCGAACGCAGCTGGCTGCGCAGCAACCGCGCCGTCTCCGTATTGGGATCGATGCTCTTCGAGCCAGCCGGCAGGAAGCCGGCGATGAGCACGCGCTGAAACGCCGAGACGTCGAACTTCGACTGGATAGGAATCTCGACCGGGATCTCCACGAAGCTCGCACAGCCGGCCGCGGCCAGCACGAAGCCCACGCTAGCGATCGCGGCGGCGGTTCTGGCGGTCATAAATCTCCCGGAAGAGATCGTAGTTGT
>CALFMR010000253.1 GCA_937880585.1 uncultured Acidobacteriota bacterium | reverse complement strand
GCGAAAGGGCGGTTCGCCCTCGACGGCGTGACGTACAAACTCGCGCAGAACGACGGCGACAACCAGTTGCACGGCGGCCTGCGCGGCTTCGACAAGGTCGTGTGGACGGCGAAGACCGTGGACACGGTGGATGGGCCGGCGCTCGAGCTCGGGTATCTCAGCAAGGACGGGGAGGAAGGGTATCCGGGCAATCTCGCCGTGACCGTGCGGTTTCACCTCGACGACCACAACGCGCTGCACATCGACTACACGGCGACGACCGACAAGAAGACGGTCGTGAATCTCACCAACCACAGTTACTTCAATCTCGCCGGCGCGGGAGACATCCTCTCGCACGTGCTCGAGATCGAAGCGGATCGCTTCACGCCTGTCGACAAGGGACTGATTCCCACGGGCGTGCTGCAGCCGGTGGCGGGCACGCCGTTCGACTTCAGGACGCCGACGGCCATCGGTGCGCGCATCGACGTGAAGAACCAGCAGTTGCAGTACGCCGGCGGCTACGACCACAACTTCGTGCTGAGCAAGGCGCCGGGCACGCTCGGCGTGGCCGCGCGTGTGACCGATCCGGCGAGCGGCCGCGTGCTCGAAGTCTCGACGACCGAGCCGGGCGTCCAGTTCTACTCCGGCAACTTCCTCGACGGCACGGTCATCGGGAAGGGCGGCCGCGCGTATCAGAAGCACGCCGGGTTCGCGCTCGAGACGCAGCATTTCCCGGATTCGCCGAACCATCCGGCGTTCCCGTCGACCGTGCTCGAGCCGGGCCAGACGTACCACACGACGACGATCTACGCGTTTCCGACGCCGCAGTCGTAAGGGTTCCCTCCGAGCGTGAAGGCTCGGGGCTCCGACAGAAGACAGGGCAATCCGTACGGAGCCCTGGGCCTTCAGGCCCAGGGGCGCCCGCGCTATCCTGATGACGTGCAAGAGATCGTCCTCCTCCACATCACCGGTGAGGATCGCCCCGGCCTGACGACCGCCCTGACGGGCGTGCTGGCGTCGCACGGGATCCGCATCCTCGACATGAACCAGACCGTCATCCATCGCACGATGCTGATGGGCATGCTCGTGCAGATTCCACCGTCGAGCGAGTCGACGGCCCTCCTCAAAGATCTGCTGTTCACGGCGCACCACATGGGCCTGCAGCTCCGCATGACGCCGGTCGAGGACCACGAGTACGACGCCTGGGTCGGGCGGCAGGGGAAACCGCGCTTCATCCTCACGCTCCTCGCGCGGCAGCTGATGGCGGAGCACATCGCGGCCGTGTCGAGGCTCCTGGCCGAGCAGGGGATGAACATCGACGTCATCACGCGCCTGTCCGGCCGCCCGCCGCACGAAGATCGTGCGGACGGGGTTTCGCCCCAACGCGCGTGCGTCGAGTTCTCCGTGCGCGGGCAGCCGCGCGATGAAGCCGTGCTCCGCGAAGAGTTGATGGCCGTCACGCGCCGCCTGCCGATCGATCTCTCCTGGCAGCGCGACGACGTGTATCGGCGCACGCGACGGTTGGTGGCGTTCGACATGGACTCGACGCTCATCCAGCACGAAGTCATCGACGAGCTGGCGAAGGAAGCCGGCGCCGGCCCCGAGGTTGCCGCGATTACCGAGGCGGCCATGCGCGGCGAGATCGCCTTCGACGAGTCGCTCCGCCGCCGCGTCGCGACGCTCGCCGGACTGTCGGCCTCGGTGCTGCCGGCCATCGCCGCACGGCTGACGTTGTCGGAAGGGGCCGAGCGGCTCGTCGCCTCGCTCAAGAGCTTCGGCTACAAGACAGCGATCATCTCCGGCGGCTTCAGCTATTTCGGGAAAGACTTGCAGCGGCGGATCGGCATCGATCACGTGTGCGCGAACGAGCTCGAAATCGTCAACGGTGTGCTGACGGGGCGCGTGCTGGGATCCATCATCAACGCCCAGCGCAAGGCGGAATTACTGCGCGAGATTGCCAGCAAGGAGGGCATCGCGCGGGAGCAGACCATCGCCGTGGGCGACGGCGCGAACGACCTGCCGATGCTCGGCGCCGCGGGACTCGGCATCGCTTTCCGCGCCAAACCGATCGTCGCGCAATCGGCGCGACACCACATTTCGCAACTGGGACTCGACGGGATCCTGTACCTGCTCGGCGTGCGCGACCGCGAGCTCATCGCAACGGCCGCCGCAATTGCGCAGTAAGGGCGAGTCGCCGTGCCCGTCCGGAGCTACGCTGTGGAGCCCTGGGCCTTCAGGCCCAGGGAGGTTCCGGGTTCCCCCCGGGCCTGAAGGCCCGGGGCTCCGACAGAATCTTTATCTCTGTGGTGGGCTCCTCGCACGCTCCCGGGCGCGTCAGGCGAGCGCTTCCTCGTCCTCGGTGTCCGGCACGTCCGGCGTCGGCGTGCGCGGCGCGCGCGCAGCTTGGACGATGCGCGTCGTCAAATCGTAAACGCCGAGCCGCGCCGCGCTCCGGCCGCGCTCGGCCAGGAACTGCGCCATCCGATTGACCGCGCCGTCCAGCTCCGGATCCTCGTCGATGACGCCCGCCAGTTGCGGCGTCAGGTCGAGGTACTGCTGCGCGACGCTGCAGACGATCCGGCCGCACTGTCGATCGCGCGGCGTGCGCGTCATGTTGACGACGATCGACAGATCCATCTCGCTGACGCACTGCGTGGCCAGATCCGCGCGATCCGCGCCGAGCGCGGCGCGCAGATCGGCGACCGACGCGATCGTGTTGCCGTTGCCCGGGTCGGCCGCGGCCTCGATAATCGCCAGGGCCTCGGTATCGCGGCTGAACGCACGCGTCAGCTTGCGATAGAGCGCCGCTTTGATGAACCCGTACGCATTCTGGATGGACGTGACCTGCGGCGTCATCACGACGACCTGGCCCGCCGCGTGATTGAAGAAGTCCAGCGTCGTCGTCGACGTGCCTGCGCCGAGATCGAGCAGCACCACGTCGGCTTCGAGACGCGTCAGGTGCGTGAGAAGACGCGTCTTCTGACCGAATTTCGGATTGGCGATGCCGACCAGATCGTCGGCGCCCGCGATGAGCCGCAGCCGCGGCGTCGACGTCGGTTGCGCGACGTCGTCGAGCCGCGCGACGCGGCGCTCGATGAAGTCGCCGATCGTCACGCTCGGGTGCCGGATGCCGAGCAGCGTGTGGAGGTTGGATCCGCCGAGATCCGCGTCGACGAGTACGACGTCCACCCCGCGCCGCGCGAGGCCGTCGGCGACGAGGAGCGAGACGAGGCTCTTGCCGACGCCGCCCTTGCCGCCGCCCACCGCCCACAGCCGATTGCGCATCGGTGTCGCGCTCATGATCGCCCCTGGCCCTAGCGCGCGCCCGTCTCGAGCGAGTCCCAGAGCTGCCAGAACATCGTGTGATCGGTGTGCTTCGCGTTCATGAACGCATGGATGCGATCGAGCTGCCAGTCCTCGAGGAGCTGGAACTCGAGGCCCAGGGCGATCCGGCGCGGCCGCTGTCGTGTCTGCGCCTGACCCGCCGCCCATCGCACCGCGCACGTCACGCGCAGCGGATCCTCGTCGACGAGCGCGATCTCGAGCTTGCCGCGCGCGCCGGGCTTCGCGGTCAGCGCCAGGTGGCCATACGGGTCGTCGAGCTCGATCCGCGCGCCGCCGAGCGACAGGTCCGCGAGGTAACCGGCGACGGGCAGGTTCGATCCCTGCCGGTCGAAGATCTTGAAGCGGATGGGATGGGCGAAGTCGGCACGTGTGAACTGCCGCCGCTCGCGGCCCGTGGCCTCCATGCACACACCTCGTCTGGCCAGATAATCGGTCACGGTCTCACCGGGCTTGAGCGGGCGCGCGCGGCCGCCTGCACGAGCCTGCACGCTCTCGCGTTCCGAAACTTTTTTCTTGCCTCGTCCGTCCAAGTAGCCTAGATTTTCTAGGAAAGAGAACCTCACTATGAGACGCCGCACGCGCGAGGGCGATGGCGACCTGCTCGGAGGCACGCTCGACATGCTCGTCCTGCGGACGCTCGAACGCGGCCCCATGCACGGCTTCGGCATTGCGCTGAGCATCGAGGCCCGCTCGGGCGACAAGCTCCTCGTCGAACAGGGATCCCTGTACCCGGCGCTCTATCGGCTGGAAGACCGCGGCTGGATTGTGTCCGAGTGGGGCCGTTCGGAGACGAATCGCCGCGCGCGCTACTACCGGCTGACCGCCATGGGTCGGCGTCAACTCGTTGCCGAGACCGCGCGCTGGACGACGCTCGTCGACGCGGTCGCGCGCGTCATGCGTCCCGCCGACGACGAGGTGTGACGTGATGCGCTGGCGTCGGGTCTTCGGACGGAGTCGGATCGACCGCGAGCGCGCGGAAGAACTGCAGGCGCACCTCGATCTCGCCACGGAGTACTACGTCGCACGCGGTCTGACACCGGCCGAAGCCGCGCGCCGGGCACGGCTGCGGCTGGGCAATCCACGCGCGAAGCGGGAGGAGTTCGACGAGATGCATCGCGTGCCGCTCCTCGATGCGCTCTGGCGCGATCTGCGCTTCGCCATGCGCGTGCTCCGCCGCGCGCCGGTGTTCACGACCACCGCGATCCTGACGCTCGCAGTCGTCATCGGCGCGAACGCGGCGGTGTTCAGCCTCGCGGATCACATCCTGCTGCGGCCGCTGCCGTATCCCCATCCTGATCAGCTCGCCGTCGTCGAGGGCAACATTTCCGGCGGTGGCACGCTGTACGAGAACGATTCCGTCAACGGCCGCATGTGGGAGGCCGTGCGCGATCACCTCTCGTCAGCCGACGCGGGGTTGTCGTCCGGCGAAATGGGCTCCGGCGTGAACATCGTCGTCGGCGGCGCCGCGGCGTTCGTGCAGCAGTTGCGCGTGAGCGCGGGATTCTTCCATGCGCTCGGCGTGCTGCCGCGCATCGGACGCGAGTTCACGCGCGACGAGGATCGTCCCGGCGGTCCGGCAGTGGTCATCCTGAGCGACCGTCTCTGGCGCGAGGACTTTCACGGCGCGCCGAACATCCTCGGCCAGTCCGTGCTGTTGCGCGGCGAGCCGTATCAGGTCGTGGGCGTCATGCCGCCGGGCTTTCGCAGTCCAGGCGTCGACGCCGACGTCTGGACGCCGCTGCGGCCGACGCCGACGGGGGAAGGCGCCGGCACGAACTACGGCTTGTTCATCCGCCGGCACGAC
>CALFMR010000252.1 GCA_937880585.1 uncultured Acidobacteriota bacterium | reverse complement strand
AGCGTCACTTCGTCGAGCAGCCGCTCGGGCGAGCGCGCGCCCTTGATGATGATCGACTTGGAATAGCGGCCGAGGCGTTGCTCTTCGTCGCGCGTGAGCGATCGCCCCGTATAGACGATGACCGGCGGGAACGGCAGCGCGTCACCCGACGCCAGCGTCTCGAGCAGTTCGTCGCCGTTCGCGTCGGGCAGCTTCAGGTCCATCACGACGCAATCGAATGGCGCGGCCGCGAGCTCGGCGCGCGCCGCGGCGGCCGTGCCGACGCCGACGATCTCCACACCCTCGCTCATGAGCAACTGCGCGATGCTGTCCCGCTGCCGGGCATCGTCTTCGACGACGAGCACGCGGCGGACGTGCTGATCGAGCCGGGACTCGATCCGCTGCAGCGCGTCGAAGACCTGCTCGCGCTTGACCGGCTTCAGGGCGTAGCCGACCGCGCCGCGCTCGAACGCTTCCTGCGTGGCATCGGCCACCGAGACAACGTGAACGGGAATGTGCCGCGTCTCGGCCTGTCGCTTGAGCTGCTCGAGCAGGCTCAGACCGGAATGGTCGGGCAGATAGAGGTCGAGCAGGATCGCGCTCGGCCGGTGCGACGTCGCCGCGGCCAACCCGTCGCCAGCCGTGGGCGCGACGATGCACTGGAAGCCCTTTTCGTGGACGAGGTCGCGCAGGATCGCGGCGAACCGCGGGTCGTCCTCGACGACCAGGATGCGGCGCGTGTCGGGCGTCAGCCGATCGCGGTCGTCCTCGACGCGTGCGGCGGCGGGGGTGGGCGCCGCACTCGACGCGGACCGCGCCTCGACCGGACGCCGCGCGGGCGTTGGCGACGCCGGATGGGCCATCGCGTCCGCGCGCCGTCCACTCCACACGCGCGGCAGCGTCAGCGTAAAGGTACTGCCCTGCCCGGACTCACTCGCCACCGTCAGATCGCCACCCAGCAGACGGGCGAGGTCACGCGAGATCGACAGGCCGAGGCCCGTGCCGCCGTACTTGCGATGCGTGCTGCCGTCCGCCTGGCGGAACGCTTCGAAGATGACGTCCTGCTGCTCGGCCGGAATCCCGATACCGGTGTCGCTCACGGCGAAGCGCACGCTATCGCCAGGCCCGGCGGACGCGCGCAACGTCACGCGGCCCTCGTCGGTGAACTTGAACGCATTCGAGAGCAGATTGCGCAGGATCTGGCCGAGCCGCTGCGCGTCGGTCTCGATCGACGGCGGCGCGCCCGGCTCGACGCCGTAGGTGAACGCCAGTCCGCGATCCGCGGCCGTCGCGCGCAGGCTCTCGCCGATCGTCTCGACCATGTCGGCGAGCGGCACCGGTGCGGGTGTGACGTCGAGGCGTCCCGCTTCGATCTTCGACAGATCGAGGATGTCGTTGATGAGCGCCAGCAGGTCGTTGCCCGCGCCAAGAATCGTGTGCGCGAACCGCACCTGCTCCTCGGTCAGGTTGCCGTCCTTGTTGTCGGCCAGCAGCTTCGCGAGGATGAGCGACGAGTTCAGCGGCGTGCGCAGCTCGTGGCTCATGTTGGCGAGGAACTCGCTCTTGTACTGATTTGCCCGCGCCAGATCGCCGGCCTGCTCGACGAGCGCGATCTGCTGCCGGGCCATCGATGCCTTCTGATCCTCGAGCGCGTGCGTCTGCTCCTCGAGCTGCGCGTTGATCTCTTCGAGCTCGTGCTGCTGCGTCTCGAGCCGCGTCTGCGACTCGCGCAGGTGATGGCCCTGCTCTTCCAGCTCCTCGTTGCTCGACCGCAGCTCTTCCTGCTGGACCTGCAGTTCCTCGGCTTGCCGCTTCGTCTCGGCAAGAAGATCCTCGAGGCGACGGCGATCCATCGATGCCCGCAGCGCCACGCCGAGCGCTTCTGACACGCGGCCGGCGAGATCGAGGTCGGCCGCATCCAGCCGGCGGAAGAAGCCGAGCTCGACGACGCCCGACACCACGCCATCGGCGGCCGCGGGCGCGACGAGCAGCTCGATCGGATCGCGCCGGCCCAGGCTTGAGGCGACCGGCAGATACCCGGCCGGCACGTTCGTGACGTGCAGCACGCGGTTCTCCTTCGCGACCTGACCCGCCAGTCCGTCGCCCGGACGGACAATTGGCGTCTCAGCCGCTGCCGCGTAGCCCGCCGCGCGGCGCAACACGCCCTCGTCGGCGACGAAGACCGCGCCGGTCTGCGCGTCGAGGTACTCGGCCAGGAACGACAACGTGCGTCCGCCAATCTCGTCGACCGACGGTCCGCCTTGAATGCGGCTCGTGAGCCCCATCTGGCCCGCGCGGATCCAGCTTTCGATCTGCCGCCGGCGGTAATCGCGCGACATGATGGTCGCCGTCACGCCGATGAACCCGAGCAACAGGGCGCAGCCGGCCCAGGTGACCGTCGACGACAACGCCACGGCGCGCTGCCAGGCCTGCTGGCGCGTGTCGAGCCGCTGCTGCTCGTCACCTTCCATGTCGGCGATCGTCGTGCGGATGCGGTCCATGACCTGCTTGCCGCGATCGGAGCGGACGAGCGACAGCGCCTCGGCCGTGCGGCCCGCGCGCCGCTCGCTGATGGTCTCGCCGACGAGCGCGAGCTTCTCGGTCACGAGCGCGCGCAAGGTGTCGAGGCGTGTGGCTTGATCGGGCAGATCGGCGACGAGCCGCTGGAGCAAGGCCAGCGCAGCAGGCGCATCGGCGCTCGCGTTCGTGTAGGGCTCGATGTACGTCTCGTCGCCGGTCAGGAGATAGCCGCGCTCACCGGTCTCCGCGTCGGTCGCGCTCGAAAGAAGCACGCCAAGCTGGCGGATGACTTGCTGGGCGTGCGTCGCCTGATCGGCGGACGCCTCGCGCCGCTGGAGCGTGGCGTACGTGAGCACGGCAGTCGCCGTCACGACGAGGACCGCGACGACGATCGCGACGAGCGTGCCCGGGGGCAAGGCGCGCCGAGAACGGGACCGTGCAAATCCGACAGAGGATGGCGTCATCGATCTCCTAGCCGGACGGACCGAGGCCCGTCCCGCCACCTGCTGGCGCGGCGCGATCACTCGCGCCGCGAAACCCGAGCGCAGCGAGGGCGTTGAGCGCCGTCGGCGCGGGGCTGCGGTCGCCGGCGCGCCTTTTCACGGGTGAACAGGACCGCCAGCCGCGTCTGCGGCGGAAACCTGCGCGCCCATCGTAACGGCCCGCTCGCAAGAGGGCAACGTTGCGCTTCACACGGTGCGCCGCCTGGTTCGAACGCGGACCTCCGCGAGTGAGCACGCGCCAACCGCAACTCGGCAGCGACGCGGAGCCATGCGACTTGCCGGGGAACCTCCGGCTCCGAGCAATCGCACGGCATCCGGCTCCGTTCTTGCACTCCGGATTCTCGGGCGCCGGCGACATCGAGCTCGTCATCAAAGGAGTCCGACCATGGCGTCTTCATCCCGCCCGGTCGCCGTCGTGACAGGCGCATCGTCCGGCATCGGCTACGAACTTGCCTCCATCGCAGCGGCAAAGGGCTATGACCTCGTCGTCGCCTCCGACGAACCGACCATTCGCGACGCGGCGACTGCGTTTGGCGCGGCCGCCGTCGCCGCCGATCCCGTCCAGGCGGACTTGGCCACGATCGAGGGGGTCGACCGGCTGTACGAGGCCATTGGCGAACGACCAGTCGATTTGCTCCTGGCCAATGCCGGCCACGGGCTCGGCGGCGGATTCCTCGACCAGCCGTTCGAGGCGGTGCTGCACGTGGTCAACACGAACGTCGTCGGCACGATCGACCTCATCCAGCGCGTCGGCCGCGGCATGCGCGCGCGGGGTGCGGGACGCCTTCGCCCTGCGCGAGGAGCTTCGTGACAGCGGCGTCACGGTCACCTGCCTCATGCCCGGCGCGACCGACACTGACTTCTTCGACCGTGCCGGCATGACCGACACCAAGGTCGGCCAGGGCCGAAAGGACGATCCAGCCGACGTTGCGCGCAGCGGCTTCGACGCGATGATGCGCGGCGAAGGTGACGTCGTCACCGGATGGCAGAACAAGCTGCGCGCGGCCATCGCCGCCGTCACGCCGTCGAGCGTGCTCGCGGAAATGCACCGGAAGATGGCCGAGCCCGGTTCGGGATCGGCCGAGGCCTCGCCCCGATAGCGGCGTCGGCCGCAGGAGGACATGCCATGCACGTGTCGCGAAACATGGAAGGCTGGGAACAGACGATCTCGATTCTCGCGGGCGTAGCGCTGGTCGCCGTCGCCATCAAGCGGCGCAAGCCGTTCGGCGGCGCGGCCACGGCTGGCGTCGGCCTCGTGCTGCGCGGCGCGAGCGGCTACTGTCCCGTCAATGCCGCCATCGGACGACGGCCACACGCGCGGCGGCGCGACGATACACGCACGGCGCTCGGCGGACCGCGCGGCATCCATCTCCGCGAGAGCGTCACGATTGCGCGGCCGCCTGCTGACGTCTTTGCCGCGTGGCGCGATCCGGCAACGCTCGCACGCCTCATGCCGCACGTCGAGCGCATCGAGACGACCGGCGCCGGACGCACGCACTGGGTCATGCGCGGGCCGGCGGGCATCACGCTCGAATGGGATGCCGAGACCATTGCCGAGGTCGAACCGGAACGCATCGCCTGGCGCACGCTGCCCGGCGCGGCTGTCGCCTCGGCAGGATCGGTTCAGTTCCGGCCGTTCGGCGAGGCGGGCACCGAGGTCCACGTCACACTTCAATACGATCCGCCCGGCGGCAAAGCCGGCGCGGCGCTGGCGTGGCTCTGGGGCGACTCGCCGCACTCGCAGCTCCGAGAAGACCTCCGGCGCTTCAAGGCCGTGCTCGAAGCGGGCGAAGCGCCCACGGCGACCGGACAACCGGCCGGCCACCGGTCGGCGGCGTTTCGTGCCGCGCGTGAGGCGCTCACATGAAGGCGCTGTGCTGGCACGGCGCGCGTGACGTCCGCATCGAGACTGTTCCCGACCCATCGATCCTGAATCCGCGTGACGCCATCGTGCGCGTCACGGCGACGGCCATCTGCGGATCCGATCTTCACCTGTACGATGGCGTCATCCCGACGCTCGCGGCGGGCGACATCCTCGGCCACGAGTTCATGGGCGAGGTCGTCGAGGTCGGGTCGGCCATCACCTCGCTGAGGCCTGGCGATCGCGTGGTCGTCCCCTTCACGATCGCCTGCGGCGCCTGCGGCCCGTGCCGGGTGGGGCGATGGTCGCTTTGCGACAACTCGAATCCCCACGCCTGGATGGCGGAAAAGCTCTACGGCTATTCCGCGAGCGGGCTCTTCGGCTATTCGCACCTGTACGGCGGCTACGCCGGCGGGCAGGCGGAATACGTGCGCGTGCCGTTCGCCGACGTCGGGCCGGTCAAGGTGCCCGCGGTACTGTCGGACGAACAGGTGCTGTTCCTCTCCGACATCTTCCCGACCGGCTATATGGCGGCGGAAAATTGCGCGATCCAGCCCGGCCACGTCGTTGCCGTCTGGGGCTGCGGCCCGGTCGGGCTCCTGGCCGTCGCGAGCGCGTACCTGCTCGGCGCCGCGCGCGTGATCGCCATCGATCGCGTCCCGCACCGGCTGGCATTGGCGCGCGAGGTGGGCCATGCCGAGACGATCAATTTCGAGGACGGCGAGTTGCTCGAGCGACTGCGCGACATGACGGGCGGGCGCGGGCCCGACGCGTGCATCGACGCGGTCGGCCTCGAAGCGCACGGAGCCGCGTCGATTGGCGCGTACTACGACGCGGTAAAGAGCCGGTTGCGGCTTGCGACCGATCGGTTGACCGCGCTGCGACAGGCGGTCATGGCGTGCGGCAAGGGCGGCGTCGTCTCGATCCCGGGCGTGTACGGCGGAATGCTCGACAAGGTGCCCATCGGCGCCGCCTTCGCCAAGGGGCTCACGATGCGGATGGGCCAGACGCACGTGCACCGGTATCTCCAGCCCCTCCTCGCGCTCATCGAACAGGGCGCGATCGACCCGTCGTTCGTCGTCAGCCATCGACTGCCGCTCGACCGGGCGCCGGATGGCTATCGAATGTTTCTCGAGAAGGTGGACGATTGCACGAAGGTCGTACTGACGCCGTGAACGATGGCGTGCGCGCCGCAGCGACGCGCGGGACGAGGCGTTGGCGGGCCTGGTTGCGCCGCTCGCGGGCGATCGTCGTCCGCACGGGACGTGAATTCATCGCCGACGATTGTCTGAACCTGGCGGCGCAACTCGCCTACTACTTCTTTCTCGCGATCTTTCCCGCGCTCCTGTTCCTGCTCTCGCTTGCGAGCTTCTTTCCGTTGCACGAGGTGAGCGACAACGTCGTGGCGGCGCTCGCGCCCATCGCTCCCGGTGACGTCCTGCAAATCGTGCGCGACCAGATGGCGCGCATCTCGAACGCCGATCACGGCGGCATCCTCACGCTTGGCCTCTTCGGCGCGCTCTGGACGAGCTCGACGGCACTGACGTCGATCGTCTCGGCGCTCAACCGCGCCTATGAGATCGCCGAGGCGCGGCCTTGGTGGCGCGTGCGCCTGGTTGCGATTGGGTTGACCGTTACGCTGACGCTGCTCGTGCTCGTCTCGTTCACGCTCGTCCTGAGTGGGCCGGCGATCGCCGAGAACGTCGCACGGCATTTCGGCCTCGGCGCGGCGTTCGAATGGGCCTGGACGATTCTGCAGTGGCCGCTCGCCTTCGCGCTCGTCACGGTCGCCGTCGGCCTCGTCTTCTATTTCGGGCCGGATGCCGAGCAGGCGTGGCGGTGGATCACGCCCGGCGCCGTGCTCGCGACGGCCGTATGGCTGGGCGCGTCGCTCGGGTTCAAGGTGTACGTCTCGACGTTTGCCAACTACACGGCCACCTATGGCACCGTCGGTGGCATCATCGTGCTGCTCGTCTGGCTGTACGTGTGCGGCCTCGCGCTCCTGGCGGGCGCGGAGATGAACGCGCAGATCGAACACAGCTCGGCGGACGGCAAGGCCCCGGGCGAAAAGCGCCTGAAGTGAGCGAGCAACACAGGCGGTTCCAGGCTCCCCGGGTCTGAAGACCCGGGACTCCACGGAACGTCACGCGCGCACCTTCGCACGTACCGCCCCTCAGTGGAGCCCTGAGCCTTCAGGCTCAGGGAGCACCTGGACCTCACGTCGAAGTTCGAAGTTGACTCGTGTCAGCTCTGGCTTCTGGCTTCGACCTTCTCACTTCCGTCAGTGCCGCATCCCACGCCGCATGGACGCGGCCGCGTGGGCCGCGCCGGCTCCGCTGCTCTTTCGGGTGCCGGTCACTTCGTCTTCTTCGTCGGGGTGCGCCTGGTCAGCGGCGTCCTGATTGATCCCGCCTTCGGCCAGTTCCGTCAGCTTGCGGTCGGCCGCCTTCTCTTCTTCGAGCGTCTGCCGAAGGAGATCCGCGGCGTCATTGTGTCCCATCGCGTTGGCCCACGCGATGAGCGTGCCGTAGGCCGCCATCTCATAGTGCTCGGCGCGCTGGCCGGACGCAACGAGACAGGCGTCCATCGTCATGTCGTCGAAGTCCTCGTCCATCACGGCTTTGCCTTCGTCGATGATGCCGGCGATGCCGTCGCAGTGCTTGCCCCGCACCTTCTCGTCGAGCCCGGTCAGGATCTGTTCGATCCGCTCGACGTGACCGCGGGTTTGCTCGAGGTGTTCCTCGAAGGCCATCCGCAGCCGATCGGACGTCGCCGCCTTGGCCAGCTTGGGCAAGGCTTTCGTCAGTTGTTTCTCGGCGTCGTAGACGTCGCGCAACTCGTCGATGAACGCGTCGTGCAGTGTTCCTTGCGTCATGGGTGTTCTCCTGAAGATGTGATGCGCGTGTCACTGCAGGAGGCGTTCCACACACGACGGTCGTCCGCCGAGGACTCCGCGGTGATCGGGGAAACGACCGGGGAATCCCGGCGCGGCGCGTGTGCGCCGGCGGCATCAACCCGGGTAGCGAGGTGCCGAGAAGGAGTGTTGGAGAGGGAATGACTGGCGAGACGGCAACCGGCGCGTTTCCAGTCGCCTATTCGGCGCGCAGCACGACGAGCGGGTCGACGGCAAGAGCGCGTCGCAGCGGAACGATGACGGCCAGGAACGAGGCGATCGCGACGCCAGCGGCAACCAGCGTGAGCGTCCACGGGTCGAGGGGGGTCACGCCGAACAGCCAGCCTTCAAGAGCGCGCCCAATGCCCGCGGCGATCACCAGTCCGACGATGAGTCCGACGCCGGTCAGACGCGCCCACTGCCCGATGACCGATCCGACAACGCGCGGGCGTCCGGCGCCGAGCGCCAGGCGGATCCCAATCTCGCGGACGCGCTGGCCCACGGCGAGCGCCAGCACGCCGTACGCGCCGACGAGCGCGAGCACGAGCGCGCATCCGCCGAGCACGCCCGTCACCGAGCTGAGCGCGTACGCGCCGCCGAAGCCGTTCGATCCGAATCGCACCTGCGCGTCGAGCGTCACGATGTCCGAGACCGCCGCCGTCGGCGCCAATCGATGGATGGCGCGCCGGACGTCACCGGCCAGTCGATCGGGCGATCCGGTGATCGCGCGCACGAGCAACACGCGCGTCGAAGGCGGCGGCTGGTCCATCGACAGGAAGTAGCGTGGACGCGCCGCGCCCGTCATCTCGTCCAGTCGGTATCGCGCGTTGGCGGCCACGCCGACGACCGCGATGAGGTCGCCAGGCCGTTCAGCCTCGCGAAAGCGGCGACCGACGGCGTCCTGCCCGGGCCACAGGCGCTGGGCCATGGCCTGATTGACGATCGCGACGCGAGGCGCACGATCATCGTCCGACATCGAGAAGGTCCGGCCGGCGAGGAGGCCCGTGCCGATCGTCTCGAAGTAGTTGGCGCTGACGACTTCGCGGTCCGCCTTGACCTTCGATCGGACGCGCGGCGACGGCTCGTCGTCCCTCGCGACGCCACTCGTCGACCCGCTGTTGTCGAACGGCACCGACTCGGCTTCGGCGGCACCGGCGACACCGGGGATCCCGCCGACGGCATCGCTCACGTCTCGGAAGAACGCCGCCGTGGCCGCCGTATCGCGCGCAGAGGAGGGCGCAGTCACCGTGGCCAGCAGGATTGGCCGCGGATCGAAGCCGAGATCCACCGATTCGAGACCTGCAACGCTACGCACGAACAAGCCCGCGATGACGAGGAGCGCGACCGAGACGGCCATCTGTCCGCACACACGAATCGACTGGAGCCTCTGTTTCGCGCGGCTATCCGTCGTACGGCCCTCGTCGAGATCGGCGCGCGGGTCCGCGCGCGACGCGTTCCACGCCGGCCAGGTTCCGACGGTGACGATGGTCAGCCCCATCAGTGCCGCCAGGAACGCACACAGACGCCAACTGAAGGTCAGGTTCACGTACAGCGGAAGGCCGGGACTGCCGTTCGTGGCAATTGCCGAGAGGTCGCGCGCCACGAGCCATCCGCCCGCGCTGCCGAGCGCGCCGCCAGCGATCGCGATGAGCGCCGCTTCGGTCAGACAAATGCGCACGAGCTGCGATCGGCTCGCGCCCAGTGCCGCGCGAATGGCCAACTCGCGCCGACGGCCAACGCCGCGCGCCAGGAACAGGCCGAGCACGTTGCCGCAGGCGACGAGCAGGACGACGAGGACGAGCAACAACAAAGAGATGGCGAGCGCAATGGTCGACGAGGCGATCTGCGGATCGCTCGCGGCGAGACGCTGCGCGTACACGCGTGTTCGCCGACCGGTGTTCGTCTCGGGATAGGCACGCTCGAGTTGGCGCGTCTCGACGTCCACGGCGGCCTGTGCCTGGCGCACGCTGACACCCGGCCGCAGGCGGCCGATCACACGGACCGATAGATCATCGCGATCGGCGCGTCGCGACGCCGTCACGCGCATGCTGAGCGGCAGGTACACTTCGGGTCGGGCGAGGCGGAACGTGCCGTCGAAGCCTCGCGGTGCGACGCCGACAATCGTGGTTGGCGCACCGTTCACCTGGACGACGCGCCCGATGATGGAGGGATCGGCGTTGAAGCGAGCAATCCAGTAGTCGTAGCCGAGCACCACGACACGCGGTCCACCGATCGCGTCGTCGGCCGGCGCCAGCAGGCGACCGGTGGCGGGCCTCAGCCCGAGCATTCCAAAGTAATTGCCCGAGACGTCGCTCGCGAGCACGTTCTCGGCGGCTGTCTCCGAGACGACGCTGACCTCGTCGAGATCCCACCTCGCCAGATCCTCGAACACGTTCGAGCGCGATCGATAGTTTTCGACGTCGAGATACGCGAGGCGTTGATGGACACGCGTTTCGTCGGCGCGTGCCGTGGCCAGCACGACGAGGTCGTCAGGACGCGCCACCGGCAGCGGGGCAAAAAGATAGTCGACGACCGCGCCGACGACCGTGTTCGGCGCAATCCCCAGCGCGACCGTGGCGACGGCCGCTAGCGTGAAGCCGGGGCTCTTGCGCAGGCCTCGCGCCGCGAACCGCACGTCGAGCCCCAGCCGTTCGATCCACGATTCCCATCCGACGTCGTGGACGCGATCTTTGACGGCGGCCAGGCTCCCGAGATCTGCCCGCGCCGCGCGTGACGCATCGTTGGCGCTCAGGCCGGCCGCGCGACGCGCCTCGGCGGCGGCGTCCACATATGCGCGGAGCTCGTCGTCGAGATCCCGATCGATCGCCGATCGGCGTCCGAGACGCCCGAGCGCGTCGCGAAGACGAGACAGGACGGACATCGTGTGGCGTTTGCGGAACTGAGGCGATCAGGCGAGATCGCCCGGCGTGGCGCGCATGATGAGAGCGATGGCGCTCGTCTGCGTCTCCCAGTCGCGCGTCTGGGCCTTGAGCCGCGCGCGGCCGGCCGAGGTGAGCGCGTACCACTTCGCGCGGCGGTTGTGCTCGGTCGCGCGCCATTCACCTTTGATGAGGCCGTCGCGCTCGAGCCGGCGGAACGCAGGAAAGAGCGACCCGGCATTGACCTGGAACGCGCCCTTGCTGACCTGCGTAAGGCGGACACCGATGCCGTAGCCGTGCATCGGCTCGAGGGCGAGCGTCTTGAGAATCAGCATGTCCAGCGTGCCGGGCACGAGCGCGGTCGGTTTGTCGGTCCCCATCGGCTCTCTCCTCTAGATCAACGAGCGGAGTCTATCCGCCGGTCCTCTAGTCTGTCAAGAGCACTGGCGCGTATCCTCCCGGGCCTGAAGGCCCGGGACTCCACGGAAGCAAACAAACGATGACACCGCGAGCCCCCGAGCGTAGCGAGGGTGGCGAAGCGCCGTAGCGGTGGGGGTTGGGCCCCACCGCCGTGCAAAAAAGATGGCCCGTCGCCGTCCGCGGAGCCCTGGGCCTTCAGGCCCAGGGGGAACGTTGGAACCGTTACTCGCTTTTGCCGAGCCACGCTTTTCCTGAATAATGCGACCATGCGCGCCGGCGTCGCCCTCGTTCTCGTCGCGGCCGCCGCTTCGGCGTGCGGCCGTGCGACGCCGGCAGCCAATCCGACCATGATCATTGCCGAGGCTCATCGACTCGACGTCGGCGGTCACCCCGACGCCGCCATTACGCTCTACGAGCAGGCGCTCGCCGCGGCGCCCGATTCGTTCGACGCACATTACGGCCTCGCTCGCGCGCTCGATCTCGCGGGCCGGTACGACGAGGCTCGCGCGCACTTCACGCGCGCTCTGGCGCTGACGTCGCCCGGCAATCGCGACCAGACCGAACGCATGCTCGCGATCTCGTGGACCTTCGTCGGCAATACGGCCGAAGCCGCACGTCTCTTCGGAGGCGTGTTCGATCGGCACATCGCGGCCTCCAACTTCGGCGCGGCCGCCGACGTCGCGAGCGAGCTCGCCCGCGTGTATCTCGAGCACGACGACCTCGACGACGCGGAGACGTGGTACCGGCGCGCGCACGACACCGCGCTGCGCGAAGCCGCCCTGGCGGATTGGCGGGTCGATCTCGCCGAGATGCGCTGGACCCACGCCGAGGCGCGCCTGGCGGCGCGGCGCGGACAGGCGGCGGCCGCACACCGCGACGAAGCTCGCGTCAAGACGCTCCTCGACAAAGGCGGCAACGACGACCAGCGCGTCCAGTATCCCTACCTATTGGGCTATGACGCGTTCTATCTCGGCGACACCGCGGCGGCCGTCTCGCATCTCGAACAGGCCGACCAGACCGATCCGTTCATCCTCCTGCTCCTTGGACAGGCGCACGAACGTCTCGGCCACGCCGACCAGGCGCGGGCTTACTACGAAAAAGTCATGGCGTCCGGTTCGCACGCCGTTGCCGCGGCCCTCGCGCGTCCCATCGCTCGACAGAAACTCGCGGACGCGTCGTCTCCGTCGTCCGGGCCGCGATGACGCGCGCGGCGACTGCCCTCTCGTTCCCGTCAGCCGCCTCCTGCCGCCTTCACATGCCATCACGACGCATCGCAGTCGCCCTTGCTTTCGTGTGCGTTGCACTCACGGGCGACGTTCGTCTGGCGTGGGCGCAGGAGACGCCCGGACCGGCGTCGACGCCACGGTCGGATAGTGCCACCGCTCGAACGACGGCCGCGACTTCGCGCGGGACGCCGACCGACACGCGGCTGCAGTATCCGGCATGGCTGGCCGACTCGTACGTCGGCCTTCGCGTCGGGTATCTGAACAATCCGTTCTCAGCGCTGCAGCTCGAGCCCGGCGCCACGACCAGCGCCGTCCGCGTACCGCCCACGACATTTGCCGTGGCACTCTTCGGTCATGAATTCGGTCGATATGTCGCCGCGGAGACGACCTACATCCGTCCGGCGCGTTTCCTGACGTACGAGGACGTGAACGGCACGGGCATCGATCACTCGGTGTGGATGGCGTTCGGCACGTTCACGGTCAAGGGGCGCATTCCCGTCTCACCGCGCGTCACGCTGCACGGCGACGTCGGACTGGCGCTCAGCAGCCGGCGCGGCTTCGATCTCGGCGGCGTGCCGATCGTACGTGACGATCACCTGCGATCGATCATCCTCGGCGCGGGCATCGACGTGCAGCGCACGCCGCACTGGGGTCTCGTCGCCGACGTCTCCTTCATCCCCGCGAACGAGGCGCACCGCCAGCCGCGCGCGCTCTATGTCGCCGCCGGCATCCGCTACACGATGCGACGCCTGCCGGACGCGCGTCTCGCCGCCGCCGAAGAGACGAATCACGTCTTCCCCGCGCACATGGTGCAACTCGGAATCGGCACCGGGACGGCGTACGGCGTCAGCCATTTCGTGTCACACACGGTGCCGATTTTCTGGGGTGGACACGTCGACGTCGGCCCTGGACTGGCGGGCGA
>CALFMR010000251.1 GCA_937880585.1 uncultured Acidobacteriota bacterium | reverse complement strand
TGCGCAACGAGAAGCGCATGCTGCAGGAATCGGTCGATGCGCTGCTCGACAACGGTCGCCGCGGTCGTGCCATCACCGGCACCAACAAGCGTGCGCTGAAGTCGCTCGCCGACATGATCAAGGGCAAGCAGGGCCGGTTCCGTCAGAACCTGCTCGGCAAGCGCGTGGACTACTCCGGTCGTTCGGTGATCGTGGTCGGCCCGACCCTGCGCCTGCACCAGTGCGGTCTGCCGAAGAAGATGGCGCTTGAGCTGTTCAAGCCGTTCATTTATCACCGTCTCGAACAGCGCGGCCATTGCACCACCATCAAGCAGGCGAAGGAATTGGTCGAACAGCAGGATCCCGTGGTTTGGGACATCCTCGAAGAAGTGATCAAGGACCATCCGATTCTGCTCAACCGCGCCCCCACGCTGCACCGCCTCGGCATCCAGGCCTTCGAGCCCGTGCTGGTCGAAGGCAAGGCGATCCAGCTTCACCCGCTCGTCTGCACCGCGTTCAACGCGGACTTCGACGGCGACCAGATGGCCGTGCACGTGCCGCTCTCGCCCGAGGCGCAGATCGAGGCCTCGGTCCTGATGATGGCCTCGAACAACGTGCTGTCGCCGGCCTCGGGCCAGCCGATTGCCGTGCCGTCGCAGGACGTCGTGCTCGGGTGCTACTACCTGACCAAGGCGAAGACGGGCGCGAAGGGCGAAGGCCGCGCGTTCGGCTCCTATGACGACGTGATGCTGGCGCTCGAGGCGAGGCAGGTCGAGACGCTCTCGCCGATCCGCCTGCGCTACACGGGCCGCCTCGTCGATCTGACGAGCGCCCGCGACTCGCAGGACGTGATGGACGCGCCCGAGCAGGTCGTCACGAGTCGCATCATCAGCACCACGGTCGGCCGCGTGCTCTTCAACAACGCGCTGCCGAAGGAGATGCCGTACATCAACGGCCTCCTGAAGAAGAAGGGGCTGCAGAACGCGGTTCGCTACTGCTACCTGAAGTACGGGCTCGAGAAGACGGTCGAGATGCTCGACAGCCTCAAGCACCTCGGCTTCACCTACGCGACCCGGTCGGGCATCTCGATCGGCATCGACGACCTGATCATTCCGGAGAAGAAGGTCCAGTTCGTCCAGGACGCGCGCGACGAGGTCATCAAGGTCGAGGGCCAGTACCAGGAAGGCGCGATCACGAACGGCGAGCGCAAGAACAAGGTCATCGCCATCTGGTCGGAGGTCACCGAGAAGATCGCCGACGAGATGTTCGGCGAGATGGAGGCGCTCGACAAGTCGGGCCGCAGCTTCAACCCGGTCTACGTCATGGCCGACTCGGGCGCGCGCGGCAGCAAGCAGCAGATCCGCCAGCTCGCGGGCATGCGCGGCCTGATGGCGAAGCCGTCGGGCGAGATCATCGAGACGCCGATCATCTCGAACTTCAAGGAAGGCCTGACCGTGCTCGAGTACTTCAACTCGACCCACGGCGCCCGCAAGGGTCTGGCCGACACCGCTCTCAAGACGGCGAATTCGGGTTATCTTACCCGTCGTCTCGTCGACGTCGCGAACGACTGCATCATCACGGCGGAAGATTGCGGCACCAAGAAAGGTGTCACCGTCCAGGCCGAAATCGACGGCGGTCAGGTCGTGTCGTCGCTGGCGGAACGCATCCTCGGCCGCACCACGGCGGAAGACATCAAGCATCCCGAGACCGGCGAAGTGCTCCTTCGCCGGGGCAAGGAAGTCTCCGAGGATATGGCGGAGAAGATCGACAAGTCGCAGGTGCAGAAAGTGCGCGTGCGGTCGGTCCTCACCTGCGAACTGGGCGACGGCGTTTGCGGCAAGTGCTACGGCCGCGATCTCGCGCGCGGTACGCCAGTGAACATCGGCGAGGCTGTCGGCGTCATCGCCGCACAGTCGATCGGCGAGCCGGGCACGCAGCTCACCATGCGCACGTTCCACATCGGCGGCGCGGCGCAGATCTCCGAGCAGTCGTTCATCGAGTCGAACTTCGACGGCAAGCTCAAGTTCAAGGGCAAGAACATTGCCAAGAACTCGGACGGCGACGTGGTGGCGATGGTGCGCAACATGGTGGTGGCGGTGGTCGACCCCGACGGGACCGAGCGGGCGCATCACCGCATCCCGTACGGCGCGCGCATGCGCGTCGAGGACGGGGCCGCGATCAAGCGCGGCCAGCGCATCGCCGAATGGGATCCGTACACGCGGCCGATCCTCACCGAAGTCGAAGGCCAAATCGCCTTCGAGGACCTGGTGGACGGTCTGTCGATGTCGGAAGCGCTCGACGAATCGACCGGCATCGCCAAGCGCGTGGTGGTCGACTGGCGCACGGGATCGTCCCGTAACCAGCAGGAATTGCGGCCGTCGATCGTGATCAAGTCCGGCAACAAGATACTCAAGCTCGCGCGCGGCGGCGATGCCCGGTACGTGCTGGCGGTGGATGCGATCCTGTCGGTCGATCCGGGAGCCCACGTGAAAGCGGGCGACGTGATCGCGCGTATTCCGACGGAGAGTGCCAAGACGCGCGACATCACCGGCGGTCTGCCGCGGGTGGCGGAGCTGTTCGAGGCGCGCAAGCCGAAGGAAGCGGCGATCATCGCCGAGATCGGCGGCACGGTGCGGTTCGGCAAGGACTACAAGAACAAGCGCCGCATCACCATCGAGCCTTCGGACAAGTGCGAGGAGCCGCGCGAGTACCTGATCCCGAAGGGCAAGCACATCCATCTGCAGGATGGCGACGTCATCGAGAAGGGCGATTATATTGTCGAAGGCAATCCCGCCCCGCACGATATTCTCGCCATCAAGGGTGTCGAGGAACTCGCGTCGTATCTGACGAACGAGATCCAGGAGGTCTACCGGCTGCAGGGCGTCGGCATCAACGACAAGCACATCGAGGTCGTGGTGCGGCAGATGATGCGGTGGGTCAAGGTCGAGGAAGTGGGCGACACCGAGTTCCTCATCGAGGAGCAGGTGGACAAGTTCCGCTTCCAGGAAGAGAACGAGCGCGTGCTGGCGCAGGGCGGACAGCCGGCCAAGGGCCGGCCGCTGCTGCTCGGCATCACGAAGGCGTCGCTCTCGACCGACTCGTTCATCTCGGCCGCGTCGTTTCAGGAAACGACGCGCGTGCTGACCGAGGCGTCCATCTCCGGCAAGGTCGACTACCTGCGCGGCCTCAAGGAGAACGTGACGATGGGCCGGCTCATCCCGGCGGGCACAGGGTTCGAGTGGTATCGGCACGTGGAAATCCCCACGGACGAGCCGCCGCCACCCCCGCCGCCGTCGCCCGAGGAGCTCGAGGCGCAGCGTGAGATGGACGACTACGCGGACGTCGACTTCGGGAACTTCAAGGACGACGCGGAGTAAACGCGGACCCGCTCCGCACGTGAAGAGTCGACGGGCGCGTCCCTTTCGGGGCGCGCCCGTTGTGTTTTTGTGGAGGCGGCGTGGGCACGGAGTGGCTGGCGCCCGACGACAAGGCCGAGGCGCCATGCGCCGCTGTCTGCTTCAGTTCTCTCGCCACCGCCGCGGCCGCAGCAGTGATCCCACGAACGCCGCGGCCACGAACGGCGCGCTCAGCACGGCGGAGAGCACCACGGTGAGAGGGAGAAGCCCGCTGATTTCCGCGCTCCGCAGCATCATCGTGAGAACTTGACCAGGCACGATCAGGACCGTCCAGAGCCAGTTACGGCCCCGCGCGAGCCAACCGATGACGAGCGCGGCGACACCGGCGATCGGCAGTCCAACCGTCCAGTACAACGGACTGTCCCACGCCTCGCGACGGCCGCTCATCGCGTGGATGCCGAGCTCGAGCGCCATTCCCGTAGCCACGCTGAGAAGGAGAGTGGTCCGTCTGCCGAGCATGCGGGGTCTATCGGGTCCGGCGGCGCGGCGCTGCAGCCTCGGACGTGTGCTACGAAAACGCGGCGACGGTGCAATCGCTTTCCTCGTGTGGGCTAGAATCCATCGACCTCGACCTGAACGTGCGACGGCACGATCGCGAGACCTCGTGCCATCGCAACATCTCCGTGGCGACGAGGGAACCGTGCGTCCGAACCGAGGGTGTCAATGCCCAGCCTCAAACGCGCATCGGCTGGTCTGATGGTCGCGGCCGCGTGCGTCCTTCTGGCGACGGCAGCCGCCGCGGGTCTGGATGCGCGCCGTGATGACGCGCAACAGCCTCCGCTAACGTTTCGCGCGGCCGTCGATCTGCTCATGATCGACGTGCAGGTCATGCCGGCCAAGCGCGCGCCGCTTCGTGATCTCACTCCAGCAGATTTCGAGATCCGCATCGCGGGACGCGAACGGCCCGCGGTTTCGGTCACGCTGCTCCATTACGACACGGGCACGGTCGTGCAGCTCCCGATGTCGCTCCGTCCAAAACTCGGCGTGCCCGCCTGCGTCTTCGGTTTCCATCGACAGGCCGACAGGACCACGGCGCACTACCTCGTGGGCGTTGACGCGCGTGACACCGATCGCGAAAACGTAAAGCAGGTTCGCGTGGCGATCGCCGACGACGCCTTTGTCGCGGCATGGTGGGCATGGCGATCGCCGGCGCGTGGCCGCTAGGTGTGGCCGCGCGACGCGCCACGGCGGCGTCGCGACACCGCGGGGTGCGGCAAGGCGTTGCGATGCGGTGCTGCGCCTCGACGACGCGCCAGGGCTGCGCCACGAGGCGCGCGAGGCTAGAGCTTCCCGCGGATTGCGTCCAGATACTGGACGACATTCACGAGCCCTCGGTCGACCGGATGCGCTCGGCCGGGACGCCGTCGAGATGACGATTGAACGCGGTGAGCCATGCTCGGGCTTTCGCTTCGTCGCCGCCGGTGATCGCGTCGAGGCTGCGGAACAGGCGAACGAAGAGCAGGGCCAGCGACGTTTCGGCAGAGCCCGGCCTGAGCGCGCGGTCGCGAGCCAGCCGCGACACGGAGGCTTCGCTCGCGCCAAGGATGACCGCGAGATCTCGCCCTTGCCGGCGCGAGTGGTAATCTCGGTGCCGAAGCAGGTGGACGAAGCACGATGACCAGCCGAGAGGCCCGCGTTTTCGCCGACGACTGGGCCGCAGCCTGGAACGAGCTGGCGGTCGAGCGGATCCTGTCGCACTTCGACGAGGCCGTCACCTTTACCAGCCCGACGGCCGCGGCCGTAGTCGGCGCCTCGACGATCGAGGGCAAGGCGGCGCTGCGCCACTACTGGACGACGGCGCTCGCGCGCATCGGCGCGTTGCGATTCGAGATCGATCGCGTGCTCTGGGATGCCGGCACGCGCGAGCTTGCCATCATCTATCGCTCGACGATCAACGGCCAGTCGCGGCGCGTTTCGGAAAACCTGACGTTCGGCGCGAACGGCCTCGTCGTGCGCGCCGAGGTGTTCCACGGCGTGGCGGAGCCCTGAGCCCACAGCATCCTTGATAAGCTGGCCGCAGTCGTTGCGATCATGCTGCCTGCTTCCACCAAGTACCGCCCGTTTCCGTCCGTCGATCTGCCGAACCGCCGGTGGCCGAACCGCACGTTGACGCACGCGCCTCTCTGGTGCAGCGTCGATCTGCGCGACGGCAACCAGGCGCTCGCGCAGCCGATGAGCGTCGACGAGAAGCTCGAGTTCTTCGATCTGCTCGTCGCGATCGGCTTCAAGGAGATCGAAGTCGGCTTCCCGTCGGCTTCGCAGATCGAGTTCGATTTCATCCGCCGTCTGATCGACGAGGACCGCGTCCCGGACGACGTGGCGATCCAGATCCTGTGTCAGGCGAGGGAAGAGCTCGTCACGCGGTCGTGCGAGGCGCTTCGCGGCGCGCGGCGTGTCATCTTTCACCTGTACAACTCGACGTCGCCCGCGCAGCGCCGTTACGTCTTCAACGCCAGCCGCGCCGACATCGTCCGCATCGCGGTGCAAGGCACCGAGTGGGTGAAGCGAGACGGGGAGGCACTCGTCGGGACGGGCACGGACCTTCGGTTCGAGTACACGCCCGAGAGCTTTACGAGCACGGAGCTCGACTTCGCGCTCGAGATCTGCGAGCGCGTGACCGACGTGTGGGCGCCGACCGTCGAGCGGCCGATCATCATCAATCTGCCGGCCACGGTCGAATACGCGATGCCGAACGTCCACGCGGACCAGATCGAGTGGATGAGCACGCATCTCTCGCGCCGCGATCGCACGATCGTGTCGCTGCACACCCACAACGATCGTGGCACCGGCGTCGCGGCGACCGAGCTCGGCCTGCTCGCTGGCGCCGAGCGTGTCGAAGGCACGCTCTTCGGCAACGGCGAACGGACGGGCAACCTCGATCTGGTGACGGTCGCGCTCAACCTCTACACGCACGGGATCGATCCCGGCCTCGACTTCTCCGATCTGCCGCGCATCCGCGAGGTGTACGAGCGGTGCACGCGCCTCGACGTGCCACCGCGGCAGCCGTACGCGGGCGATCTGGTGTTCACGGCGTTCAGCGGATCGCACCAGGACGCGATCCGGAAGTCCTGGGCCGCGCAGGCGCCCGGCGCGCCGTGGGACGTGCTCTACATCCCGATCGATCCCGCCGACATCGGCCGCAGCTACAAGGCCATCATCCGCATCAACTCGCAGTCGGGGAAGGGCGGCGTCGCCTACGTGCTCGAGCACGAGTACGGCTTCATGCTGCCAAAGGCGATGCACAAGGAAATCGGCCGGCTCGTGAACGATCTGGCCGACGCGACCGGACGGGAGCTGACGGCGGCGGAAATTCGCGACGCGTTCATTCACGCCTACGTCGAGCCGGACGGCCCCGTGGTGCTCGATCGCTTCCGGACGACGGAGCTCGACGACGCGGTGCGGTGCGACGCGGTGTTACGCGTCAACGGGCAGGTCCACGCGCTCGCGGCCGAGGGCAACGGCCCGATCGACGCATTTGTCCGCGCGCTCGTCGCGACCGGTCTGCCGCTCTTCGACGTGCTGTCCTACGCGGAGCACTCGCTCGGCCGTGGCACGACGGCGCGGGCCGTCTCCTACATCCAGATCCGCACGAACCGCGGCGCCACGGTGTTCGGCGCCGGCATGGACACGAACATCGAGCTCGCGTCGATTCGCGCCATCGTGAGCGCGCTCAATCGCGTCGACCGCGGCGTGCGCCACGCGTCGGCGTAGTCCGGTGTTGACACGCTAGGCCCACGGGCTCTACTTTCAACCCTGCAGCTCTACATTTCGGCATCACGCGACGGGTCTGGCGGTCGGTCCGGCGGCGGGCAGCGTGACTCTGGTCGTGGGAAGTCGAGGAGGCGCAGGCGTGCAGCGCGGCGTGGTCGGGGCCTTCGTGATCGGCGTGGCGTTGTGCGCGGCGGCGGCCGCGCCCGTCGTGGCGCGTCAGCAGACGACGGCCGATCTGCTGGCCGCGGCCGGGCACTATCTGGACGGCTTCGCCCAGGGTGTCGACGGCCTCGTCATCGCCGAGGACTACGTCCAGCAGTCGCACCTGCAAGTCGTCATGGCCCGGCATCTCAAGTCGGACCTGACCGTGACGAACGATCCGGCACTCGGCCTCGTCGAGTTCCGCGACGTGTTCGACGTCGACGGCAAGCCTGTGCGCGACCGTGAGAACCGCGTCATCGATCTCTTCACGCACCCGAACCCGAACGCAATGGCGCAGGCGCAGCGGATCGTCGCCGAAGGCGCGCGCTTCAACCTGGAGTCCACGGCCGTCCAGCGCACGCTCAATCTGCCGATGGCGGCTCTTGCGTTTCTGCGGACGTCGAACCAGTCGCGATCCGTGTTCGACAACAAGGGCAGCGACTCGGTCCACGGCCGTCACGCGACCGTCCTGCGATTCAGGGAGAAGGCCCGCCCGAGGCTCATCGGGTCGAAAGACGAGGCCGCGGCAAATGGGCTGTTCTGGATCGACCCCGAGACCGGCACCCTCCTGCAGTCGGAGCTCGATCTCGACACGCACATTGCCACGACCGGCGTCAAAGCCTCGATCGTCGTCACCTATCGAGACGTGCCGGCGATTGGATTCTGGCTGCCGGAAGAGATGACTGAGACGTACACGATTTCCAACGGGCAAGGTGCGCCCATGGACGCCCCGCGCGTGGTTGCGACGGGGGGTGGGGCGGAGCAGGGCCCGGTGCTCGGCACGCTCTCGGGCCACGCCAGCTATTCGGACTTCCGCAAGTTCCAGATCTCGACCGAGCAGGGGCCAGCCGCCGCGGTTCCATCGCAGCATCCCTGACGCGAGGGACGCGTCCCTCTCCCATCCCGCCGCCGCGGCGTCATATATCCTGTGGCGCATGACTCAGCGACCGTTGCGGTTCGGCGTACTCGGGGCAGGACGGATTGGGACGATCCACGCGACGAATCTCGCCGCGCGCGTCGCGGGCGCAGAGGTCGCGGTCATCGCCGACGTGAACCTGCCGGCCGCCGAAGCGCTCGCGCGAAAGCTCGGCGTGCCGCGCGCCGTGGCCGACTATCACGACGTGCTCGCGGCGACCGACGTCGATGCCTTCGCGGTGTGCACGCCGACGAGCACGCACTACCAGGTCATCATGGACGCGCTCACGGTCGGCAAGCCGATCTTCTCCGAGAAGCCGCTCGATCTCGACCTGGCGAAGATCGACACGATCAACGCGGAAGTCGCGCGGCGCGGCGTGCCGCTCATGCTCGGGTTCCAGCGGCGGTACGATCCCGACTTCGCGCGCATCGCCGATGAGGTGCGTGCCGGCCGTGTCGGCGACATTCAGATCGTCCGCATCACGAGCCGCGACTCCGTGCCGCCGCCCGAGTCGTTCATCCCTTCGTCGGGCGGTCTGTTCCTCGACATGACGATCCACGACCTCGACATGGTGCGTTTCGTCACGGGCGCCGAGGTGACGAGCGTCTACGCGCGCGCGACCGTCCTCGTCGACGACATGTTCACGCGCGCCGGCGACTGGGACACGGCCGTCATCACGCTCGCGTTGTCGAACGGCGCGCTGGCCACGATCGACAACAGCCGCAAGACGACCTACGGCTACGACCAGCGACTCGAGGTGTTCGGATCGCGCGGATCGCTCTCGAACCTGAACGTCGCGCGTGATCGCGTGGTCTATCGCGACGACGCGGGCGAGCACGCGACGACGTACGTGCCGTTCTTTCCCGAGCGCTACGCCGAGGCCTATCGCCTCGAGGCGCAGGCGTTCGTCGACGCCGTCCGCGCCGGCCGGCCCGTGCCCGTCACCGGCCATGACGGCCGGCAGGCGACGATCATCGCGCGAGCGCTCGCCGACTCGGCGCGCGAGAATCGGCCGGTCGATATTCGGGAATAGAGGGCGGGACGAAGGGGAGCGGTCGCGCTAGGATGAAAGAGGCCGGCGTGCGGAGGACGCATGCGTTCTGCCGCCCGCATTGAAAGCAACCACGGTGATCCGGGTGCGCCGCCGCGGCCGCCGTTCAAAGTGTCGGCACGGTTCGTCGGGTGGCTCGCGCTCGCCGCGCTGGCCGCGGCCGTCGGCACGTACGCGATCGCCGCGCGCCAGCCCGTGCCTCCGGTGGTCGTCACCCAGCCCGCGCTCGTGACAAGTCCACCGCGCGCGAGCGGACGGCTGGCACCGTCGACTTCCTCCACCTCGACGACGTCATCGACTCCCGCGTCGGCGACGTCGACCACCGCATCTTCTTCATCTTCATCGTCTTTGACGACCGCGCCCGGCGCGAGCACGACGACCACGGCCAGCGCGACCGCGGGGCAGGGGACGTCGGACGACTCGGCCTGCCAGGGTGGGTCGCCGGGCGCGAGCTGGGTCTGTCAGGATGGCGTGTGGCAACTCGGTCCGGCAATTGGACAAGGTGCAGGGGCCGGACCCGGCGGTCGATCGGCGGGTTGCGTGACCGCGCCGCCCGGGCCGTCGTGCTTGTACGGGCTGATGTCGACGAGCGATGTGGTGTTGCCGTGGTAC